>JAYTQX010000046.1:0-13238 GCA_043746455.1 Pseudomonadota bacterium | reverse complement strand
CGGTACCCAATTCGCTGAGCGCCGTGACCTGAAGCGGGTCTTCCGGCGCAGCCACCTGGAGCAGGCCAATCGCTGCTTCAAACGCAGTGCGCGCATTTTCGGCGCCGTCGGACTGGACGCGAAGGTACAAACCTCGGTCGAGCCACCAGCGTGCCCGCAAGACGCCCTGGTTCGAGTTGGCTCGATCGAGCAGCGCGTCGGTTTGCTCAAGCAGAGCGATGCATTGCGTCCAGCGATTGGCGACACAGGCCCAGTCTTGGGCGGTGAGGAGCGCAGCAAGGTAGGTCTCGCTCGATTCGCCGAGATCGCGCCTGGCCAGCTCGGTCTGGCTCGCGTTCAAGGCGTTGGCGCGGTCGTCTTCGCCGAGTTCGTGCTCGATTTCGGCGACGACGCCCAGCAGCTCGATCCGGGTTTGCGGTTGGTCCGCAAATTCGTTTGCGATATGTTGCGAACTGCGCTCAAGCAACTCTTTTGCGGTGATCTGGCCGCCAGGCTTGTCCGATGGCAGTCGCGGATCGCTGGCGTTGAATATGTCGAGCAGGAAATTCTTCACGACGTCCGCTCGCTGACGTTGTGTGCGTTCGCTATGCGCAGTGTAGAGCGCAAAAAAAGTACTGGCCAGCAGGCCCAGCAACAAGATTGCGACCAGCGCGGAAGACGTCCTGTTCCGGCGCAGGAATTTTCTTATGCGATAGCCACGGGAATCGCCGACCGCGCGTACCGGTTGCCCTGCCAGAAATCTGCGCAGATCATCTGCGAATGCGGCGACGCTCTCGTAGCGGCGGGCAGGTTCTTCGCTCAAGGCCTTGCGAACGACGCGATCGAGATCACCGTGCAACATTTTCCGCAACGCCTGCGGAGTGACGTTGCGCGTAGCGGCCGTATCTTTCTCGCTTGCCCGCACGACGCCGGCTTGCAGGCCTGCGTCCGCGAGATGTCCGATCTGTCCGTGCGCATCGCGCAGGGCACGATGACCACTGAGCAACTCGTACATGACCAGGCCGAGCTGGTACACATCGGTCGCGGTGGTGATGGGGCCGTCGGACAGTTGCTCTGGCGCGGCGAACTCCGGCGTCAGCAGCTTGAATTGGGTGCGCGTCGCCTCGCCATCGCCCTGCTCGCCTCGCAGGAGTTTGGCAATGCCGAAATCGAGCAGCTTCACTTGACCTTGAGTATCGATCAGGATGTTCGAAGACTTGAGGTCGCGGTGTACGACGAGATTTTGATGCGCATGTTGAACGGCGGCACAGACCGACAGGAAAAGTTCAATGCGCTGGGCAATCGAAAGTCGGCTCGAGTCGCACCAGTGCACGAGCGGCACGCCATCGATCAGCTCCATGGCGAACCAGGCTTGCCCGGAATCTGCGACGCCGCCGTCAATAAGATGGGTGATGTTCGGATGCTTGAGCGCCGCAAGAATTTCACGCTCGCGACGGAAGCGGCGCAGGATTTCGTCGGTATCCAGACCGCGCTTGATCACCTTCAAGGCAACACGCAAGCCGGCGACGCCGCCAATGCGCTCGGCGCTGTACACCGTGCCCATGCCACCGCGACCGAGCTCGCCGATCAGCGCATATGGGCCGATACTCGTGCCGGGGCTGAACTCATCCGGAAGTGTGACGAGGTGCAGTTGCGGCGCCTCAAGAAAATCTTTCGTCACTTGCGCGGAGCCGACAAGAATGCGCCGCAGCCAGGGCAATACCTGCGCATGTTCGGCGGGCAATCGATCCAGCCAATCCGCGCGCTCGGCCTGTGGCAGTTCCAGCGCCGCATCGAGCAGGCGGGAAAATTCTGGCCACAATTCAGTCGGACAGGAAGGCAAGCTCATCGTCGTGGGCAGCTTGAAGAAATCTGCCTTGCAACAACGACAATCGTGCGACGAAGCGGACAGCAGCTCCGATGTCGTCGCCCCCTCACCACGGCTCTATTCGACAAGCAGATCGCGCAGCAGCAGACGCGCCTTTTCCCAATCGCGACGTACCGTACGCGGCGAAATGCCGAGTACCTCGCCAATCTCGCTCTCGCTCAAACCGCCGAAATAACGCATTTCGGTCATGCGCGCGAGCCGCGGTTCGAACTTCTCCAGCTCACGCAACGCTTCGTCGACTTCGAGGGGTTCGCAGCTATCGCGGGCATTATCGCTGCTGTCGGCCAATGCCTGCCCCGTCTGGTCCAGAGCAAGGTGCAGTGCCCCGCTGCCGCGCTTGAGCCGCTGCTGCTCCTTGGCGATATCCACGACCACCGAACGCATCACCTTGGATGCATAGGCGAAAAATTGATAGCGATTGTCGACCTTCAAATAGCGCGCGGACGAAAGTTTGAGCCATGATTCGTGGACCAGTGCCGTCGTGTCGATCACCCGCGCCGATCCGGTATCGCGGATGCGCAAATGCGCAAGCGCCTTCAATTCGTCGTAGGCGGCCGGCCAAAGCGCGTCGATGGCGACACCCCTGCCACCCTCCGCCTCGATGCCCCCCCTGATTTCGGACATGACGACCGCCTGTGTGCGTTCGATGATCGTATCGGCGCGCTCAAAGCAACAGCGTGGTTCCCGCTACATTGCGCCTTGGCGCTCCGAATAAAAAGACCCCGCCAGTTGGCGGGGTCTGCTTCGCAACGTTATGAGAACGGGCTCACTTGACGATTTGAACGCCAGCCGCCTGATTCCCTTTCGGACCCTCGACTACTTCAAAATTTACTTTCTGACCTTGTTGCAAGCTGCGGAATCCCTCAGAGTTTATCGCCGAATAGTGCACGAACACGTCTTCGCCGCCTTCCTCAGGTGCAATAAAGCCGAACCCTTTGGCATCGTTGAACCATTTCACTGTACCGGTACGCATTTACGACCTCGACACTGGCTGGACGAGTGCACGGGCAGTCGCGGTATCCCCAGATGCGCGACGGTATGCACGCGCACAAGTATAACAATGAATTAACATATTTTTGCAACTATGGCGCTTTTGAGGCAGCGTGAGGCCGCAGCGTAGTGGCGGTAAAAGTCGAGGCACGACCTGCCTTTCCGTCGATCGCTGCGCGCGGCTTCAGGCCAGCAAGGCGGAAATGATCGGCGGCACGTGCGCCGTGGCCGCTTCCAGGTGGGCGAAGATTTCGGGCAGGCTGATCTCGGCTTGATCGCCGCAGCCCGCCGCCCAATTCGCCACCAGTGCCAGGCAGGCATAATCGATATTGAGTTCGCGCGCGAGCACCGCTTCGGGCATGCCGGTCATGCCGACCAGATCGCAGCCGTCGCGGCGCAGGCGGACGATCTCGGCCACAGTTTCCAGGCGCGGTCCCTGCGTGGCGCCGTAGCAGCCGCCAGCGACCACGTTGACGCCGGCATGCGCCGCGGCCGCAATGAGATCGGCACGCAGCTTCGCGCTGTAGGGCTCGGTAAAATCCACGTGTTCGACTTTGGCGCCATCGACATCGCAGAAACTGCTGAAGCGCCCATGGGTGTAGTCGATGATCTGATCCGGCACGACGAGCGCGCGCGGGCCCATGTCGGCGCGGATGCCGCCGACCGCATTCACGCCGACGACGCGACGTGCGCCCAGGCGCTGCAGTGCCCAGATATTCGCGCGGTAATTGATCCGGTGCGGCGGAATCGAATGCCCGGCGGCATGGCGGGCGAGAAACGCCACGCGTTTGCCGTGCAACTCGCCCAGCGTGATTGCGTCCGAAGCGGCACCGAACGGCGTGTCGATGGCACGTTTTTCCACATTTTCCAATCCCGGAAAATCATACAGACTGGTACCGCCGACAATCGCGAGCTCGATAGCGGGATCGCTGCTCATATCGCGTAGATTCCGGGCAGATTGCGGCCCTGCTCGTGGTAGTCCATGCCGAAACCGAATACGTAGCGGTCCGGCACCGTGACGCCGACGAAATCCGCGCGCACGTCCGGCGTAGCGCGGTCGTGTGCCTTGTCGCAGAGCACGGCGATTAGCACGCGTGTGGCGCCTTCGTCGATGCAGAAATCGCGGATCGCCTTCAAGGTGTGGCCTTCGTCGAGGATATCGTCGACAAGCAGCACGGTGCGCCCGCGCAGTTGTTGGCGCGGCTGCTTGACCCAGAGCAGATCGTTGCCGCGCGTGCCGCCGCGATAGCGCGTGGCGTGCACATAGTCGAATTCGAGATCGCCGGGTATCGCCAGTGCGAGGATGCCGCCGAAAATCAATCCGCCGTTCATCACGGTAAGAAAGATCGGCACATCGTTCGCCAACTCTGCGCCGATGGCCGCGCCCATTTTCCGGATCGCCGCATCGAGCGTGGGACGATCGAACAGCAGGTCGGCCTTTTTCAGCGCTTCGGCAAGCGCGGGACGTGTGGTCACGAGATCAACTCCTTGAGGTGGGCGATAAAACGATCGCGTTGCGGATTGCTTACGAGCGCATCCCAGGTCGCGGCGACGCCGCCCCTCAGCGTCGCCAGACGTGCGGGATCGCAAGGCATGACATCACGCACCGCGTGCAGCGACGCTTCGACGATTTCCGGTTTGCAGACCAGGACCAGATCGCAGCCGGCCTCATGATGCGCGGCGATGCGCGCATCGATGCCGCCGGCGCTCTCCGCTGCCGTCATGCTGATGTCGTCGCTGAACACGACGCCACGGAACCCGAATTCGCCGCGCAGGATATCCTGGATCCAGATGCGCGAATAACCCGCCGGCTGTACATCGATCTGCGGGTAGACGACGTGCGCCATCATCACTGCTTCCGCGCCGGCGGCGATCGTATCGGCGAACGGCAGCAGATCGTCGCGGCGCAGTTCGTCGAGCGAACGCGTGTCGACCGCGTTGTCGACATGGGTGTCTTCGAGCACTGAGCCATGCCCGGGAAAATGCTTGATCGTCGCCGCCATGCCGCCAAGGCGCATTCCACGCAGATAAGCCAGGCCCAGAGCCGACACCGACGCGGGTTGCGCGTGCAGGGCGCGCTCGCCGATCGCGCGATTGCCGCGCTGCAAATCGACCACCGGTGCGAAGCTGATATCGATGTCGATCGCGCGCATTTCCGTGGCCATCAGCCAGGCGTGTT
This sequence comes from Pseudomonadota bacterium, assembly GCA_043746455.1. Taxonomy (GTDB): domain Bacteria; phylum Pseudomonadota; class Gammaproteobacteria; order Xanthomonadales; family Rhodanobacteraceae; genus Rudaea. The sequence continues at coordinate 8,202 of JAYTQX010000046.1, read as the reverse complement.
CTTCCGCGAGCGTGAGCGCATGTTTGGGATCGCGATCGTACAGCTCGCCCAGCCGTGCAAGGGCGGGCAAGCGGATGAACCCTTCGCGGAAGCGCTGCACGGGTCCGCCTTCCTGGTCGACGCAGACCAGGAACGCGTCGCCACGCTCAGCGCGCAACTCCTCGATCAGCGCGGTCACCTGCTCGCGTGAGGCGAAGTTGCGCTTGAACAGGATCACGCCGCTCACCTGCGGCGTAGCGATCCACTCGCGCTCCCGCGCACTGAGTTGTGTGTCCTGGATGCCGATGATCAACAAAGCTTCAGTCTCCTGCCCGTTCGCACTCGTTCCAGCGCGAGTACGGATATTGCAACAAGTGCAGATTGTAATAGCGCAGACGATCGCTGACTTCAGGCCCGAGCCAGTCGGGCTTGGCGAACGCCTGATCGACGGCGTCGAGCTCGAGTTCGGCGACGATCAGTCCCGCATTCCCGCCGAAAAATTCATCGACCTCGTAGGTAAGGCCCGCGTACGCCACATAGTGGCGAGTCTTTTCGATCACGCCGTTGCAGAAATCGCGCAGCATGCGCTCGGCGTCAGCCACAGGAATTGCGTACTCGTATTCCTGCCGCGCGATGCCCAGATTCGCCGACTTGATGTTCAGCCAGGCCTGCTCGTCGCCGATGCGCACACGCAGCGAGCAGCGCGTGCCGGCTTGCGCCTGCACGATATCGGCGTCGATCAGATAACCCTGCAGCATGCGCTGCGAGTGCGACGCCTGCGTGCGCCATGCATCGCCGGCGACAAGGAATTTGCGCTCTATCTCGATACCCATCTAAAGATTCCAAGCTCGAAGCTTTACCACAAAGGACACAAAGGACGCCAAGGAAAATCATAAGGAGAGCTCTTGCCTTCATCTGCTTCCCTTCGTGTCCTTTGTGTCCTTTGTGGTGGACATTGCTCTTAACCCCGATCGAAACATGCAATCGATTCAACATGCGCGGTGTGCGGAAACATGTCCATCACACCGGCGCTTTTGAGCACGAAACCATGCCGCTCGACCAGGATTCCCGCATCGCGCGCGAGCGAAGCCGGATGGCAGGAAACGTAGACCACGCGCCGCGTAGAACGTTTAGGCAAGTATTCGAGCAAGGCGTCGGCGCCGGAACGCGGCGGATCGAGCAGCAGCAGTTCGTAATCTGCCTTTGCCCATGCGGTCCCGCGCTGATCAGCGGCAAGATCGGCGCTGTAGAACGTGGCATTCTCCACTTTGTTGCGCAGTGCGTTTTCCTGCGCGCGCCGTACCAGCCCCGCATCGCCTTCCACACCGACGACCTGCCCGGCGCGGCGCGCCAGCGGCAAGGTGAAATTGCCGAGACCGCAGAACAGATCGAGCACGCGATCGGTCGGTTGGGGATCGAGCAGACCCAGGGCATGGTCGATCATGCGCCGGTTCATGCCGCCATTGACCTGGATGAAATCAAGCGGGCGGAAATCGAGTTCCACATCGTACTTGGGCAGACGAAAGCTGAGCTGCGCCTGTTCCGGCCATAACGGCGTGACGCTGTCGATACCCCCGGGCTGGAGAAAAATCCCGAGCTGATGCGTCTTGCCGAATTCGACGAGCGCGCTTCGATCCTGCTCGGACAATGGCTGCAGATGACGAAATACGAGCGCCACCAGATCGTCGCCCGCGGCCACTTCGATCTGCGCGATCTCGCGCTTGGCCCGCAGCGATTCGAGCAACGCCGTAAGCGCTTCGATGCGCTCGCCGACCGCAGGATGCAGTACCTCGCAGCGCCGGATATCGGCGACATAGCGGCTGTTGCTTTCGCGGAAACCGACCAGCATGCGCCCCTTCTTGTCGACGAACTTCACGCTGAGACGCGCCTTGCGCCGATAACCCCAAGGCGTATCGGTCACTGGTTCAAGCACAGCCTGTGGCCGCACCTTGCCAATGCGTTCGAGATTTTCCAGCAGTACGCGTTGCTTGGCGGCGATTTGCGCGACCGGATCCAGATGCTGCAACGCGCAGCCGCCACAGACGCCGAAATGCGCGCAGCGCGGCTCGACCCGATCAGGCGAGGCAAGCAGAATTTCCTCGATCGCCGCCTCGTCGTAATGCCGATGCTTGCCGGTGTAGCGCAGCTTCACGCGCTCGCCCGCCAGTGCGCCGGCAACGAACACCGCCTTGCCCGCGATATGCGCGACGCCACGCCCGTCATGAGTCAGATCGGTGATATCGGCTTCGAGTGTGGTCATGCGGTATCCGGGTATTCAATCGTTGCACGACGGGTACGCGCGGCAGAAGGATTTCGCGAGCCGCGCATGATAACAGCAGGATGTGCAGCGATGCCGACCCAGCCGGCGCCGCTGTTATAGTTTCGGCATGACCTCTGCCGCGCTGCCACGCATTCTCGTCGCCGACGACGATTCGGTGAGCCTGCTGTTTCTGACGTCGGCGCTGCGCGAACTGGGCTGCGAAGCGACCGCCGTCGCGAGCGGAATGGCTGCGATTGCGGCCTGCGAAAAGCAGAAATTCGACTTGCTGCTGCTCGACCGCCGCATGCCAGATCTCGGCGGCGCGTCCTTGTTGCAGGCTTTGCGCGCGCGAGGCAATCTGGTCGACGCGATTGCGACGAGCGCGGAACTCGACGCCGGCATGCGCGATAAACTGCGGACCGCCGGCTACCTCGATGCGCTGACCAAGCCGATCGGCATCGATCGCCTTGCGAGCGTGCTGGCCGACCGCCTGCCTGGTTGGCAGGTAGGCCACGCGCATATTGCGTCGACTGTTGAGGTCAGGTTTTGCGCCATTGATTTACTCGACGACACCGGTGCACTCGCCAGCGTCGGCGGCGATGCCGCTGCGCTGCGCGGTTTGCGGAGTTTGTTGCTGCAGGACCTTGCAACGATTGCGCCGATCGCCGCAACGCCAACGGCTATTTCGATGCAGGACTTGCGCGATTGCCTGCATCGGTTGCGTGCCGCCTGCCGATATTGCGGCACTCCCATGCTCGCCGTAGCCGCGGCACGGCTCGAAGCGAAGCTCGGCGCGGATGATCGAAGTATACAAGTGGAGCTTGTCGAATTTGCGGATGCATGCAAGCGCACGTCCGCCGCGCTCCTCGCTCAACTTTCGCCGAACGCGACCTGACCGCGCTCGGCGGCTTCGACGAACATGCGCCACGCACGCAGCTCGCCGCCATCGAGGTGCGCAGCGATCAGCGCACGCATCAGGCGACGCAGCGCTGCCAGATCTGCGCGCACCGGGGCCTGATCCTGCGCCAGCGCGATCAAAGCCGAACCGCGTATTCGAATACCATCGCGCGCATCGCGCCACGGCGCCGGGCCGTGCTCGTGGCGATAGCAATAATCCTGGTCGGACACAATCGGTGCTCCACTGTTGCCCTCCGCCTCAAGCACCAGCCCATAGCCAAGATGCGCGAGTAGATCGCGCTCGAAGCGACGCAACGTCCACGCCTGCGGCTCGCCGCGCGCGATGCGAGCCAGCGTTTCCATGTAGTCGGCAAACAGACCGGCATGCGCGTCCTGGCGCGGGGTCAGGCGCAACACGAGTTCGTTGAGATAGAGCGCGCACAGCAGCGCTTCGCCGCGCAGGTCGAAGCCGGAGCCGGCCGCATCGATCTGGGTCAAGGTCGCGAGTTCTCCGCGCCCGCTCCAGCCAAGCTGCAAAGGCGTCAACGGCTGCAGCAGCGCGCGCGGCGTACGTGTGCGCTCGCGCCGCACCCCGCGCGCGACGAGTCCGACCCGGCCATGATCGCGGGTCAGGCATTCGAGCAGCAGCGAGGTTTCGCGATAGGCGCGCGCATGCAGAATGAAGGCAGGCTGGCCTTCGATGCGCATGGAGCTCAATCCGAGTAGCCGAAGCGGTGCAGTGCGGTTTCGTCGTCCGACCAGTTCTCGCGCACCTTGACCCAGAGCTTGAGAAACACGCGGCGGCCGAACAATTTGATCATCGCCTGGCGCGCGGCGCTGCCGATCGTCTTGAGCTGCTCGCCGCCCTTGCCGATCACGATCGCCTTCTGCCCTTCGCGCTCGACCCAGATCGCGGCGTTGATCTCGGCGACCCCGTCGTCGCGATCGGTAAAGGTTTCGATCTCGACCGTCACCGCATACGGCAATTCCTGCGCCAGCCGCAGCATCAGCTGTTCGCGAATCAGTTCGGTGGCGAGAAAGCGCTCGCTGCGGTCGGTGAATTCGTCGTCGACGAACTGCGCCGGTGCAACGGGCAGATGGTCGATGATCGCGCGTTCGAGTGCCTCGATGCCGTCGCGGCGGCGCGCAGAAATCAGGAATACCCCGGCGTAAAAACCGTCGCTTGCGACCTTCTCCAGAAACGGAAGAAGCTGCTTTTTGTCTTTCTTCGCATCCACCTTGTTAAGCGCGAGCAATCGAGGCTGCGCGGAATCGGCGAGCTGGTTGCGCACCAGCTGATCCTCTGCGGTCCAGCGTCCTGCCTCGATCAGCTGCACGCCGACATCGGCTTCGGCAATCGCATTGCGCGCGGCGCGGTTGAGCTGGCGATTGAGCGCGCGCGCACCATCCGCATGCAGGCCCGGCGTGTCGAGCAGCAGGATCTGACCCTGCGCGCGCGTGACGATACCGAGAATGCGATGCCGTGTGGTTTGCGGCTTGGGGCCGGCGATGCTGAAGCGTTGCCCGACCAAGGCGTTGACCAGGGTCGACTTGCCGACATTGGGCCGGCCAACGATCGCCGCCGTGCCGCAGCGAAAATTCCCTTCACCCGGTTTTGCCGGATTATCGGCGGTCATTGCGTCGACTGTTCGCGCGCTTGCAGCAGCGCCAGCGCGCTTGCGGCGGCAAGTTGCTCCGCCGCGCGTCGGCTGTTGCCACGACCTTGCGCACGCAAATCAGCGCCAGTGATGGCACACTCGACCTCGAACACCTTGGCATGATCGGCGCCGGAAGTTGCCAGAAGTTCGTAGTTCGGCAAGGGCTGCGCGCGCGCCTGTAGCCACTCCTGCAGGCGCGTCTTGGCATCCTTGTCCTCGCCGCTCGCGGCCTGCGCGAGACGCGGCTCGAACAAGTCACGCACGAGCTCGCGACAGGCATTCCAGCCGCCGTCCAGATACACCGCGGCGATCAGGGCTTCGAACGCATCGGCAAGAATCGAATCGCGCCGGAAACCGCCGCTTTTCAACTCGCCCGGCCCAAGTCGCAACTCGTCGCCGAGCTCGATCTCGCGCGCCACCTCGGCGAGCGCGGGCTCACTGACCAGACGCGCACGCAGACGCGTCAGCTCGCCCTCGTCCGCCTTGGGAAATTTTTCGTAGATCTGCTCGGTAACAATCAGGTTGACCAGTGAGTCACCGAAAAATTCCAGGCGCTCGTTGTTGTCCGCGCCCACGCTGCGATGGCTGAGCGCGCGTTCGCGCAGCGCGTTGTCGGCGAAGGTATACGCCAGTCGCGTGGACAATCAGACCCCGCCCGCGCGCCCGTTCATATCCCAGAGTCGCGCAACATATTCTCGGAATGATCGAAATGCGCGAGCAGGGACACATTGTATAAAAAGGGAATCTGACGGTCGTAGACGATGCGCAGCACACGGCGCCCGTTCTGCCTTTCAAGCTTGATCGCATCCGGCGGCAAATCGCTCACGTATTGCAGGTCGAAATTGACGTCGAGCTTCTTGCGGATTTCCACAAGTTCCATGGTCGGCGCGTTGATGTCGTTCGCCACCGCCTTCATCGATTTCACCACACCGAAATATTCGACATAGATCGGGAACAGCTTCATCGCGGCGAAGGCGAAGAACCCCACCACGATGAGGATGATGACGAAGCCGATCAGCGTCATGCCTTTCTGAGTGTTCCGCGTGCTCATGATGGTCCCCTACTTGATCAGAGTGCCCAGTCGCTTGAAGTCGATACCACTGTCCCAGTTCATCCAGATCACGAAGGCGCGGCCGACCAGATTCTGTTCCGGCACGAAGCCCCAGTAACGGCTGTCCTCGCTGCAATCGCGATTGTCGCCCATCGCGAAATAGTGTCCCGCGGGTACCTGGAACGTTCCTTCGGCTCCATTCTGGGTTGGCATATTCAGGATACGGTGCTCCACCGCGGGAAGCAATTCCTGCTTGATTTCCGATCCTTGCATATCGCAGGCATTCGGATCGCCGCTCCTGAATGGGCCGCCGAACGGGCCGACATCGTCCTGCGGAATTTCCTTGTCGTTCACGTACAACGTCTTGTTCCGATAGGTAATCGTATCACCCGGCAGGCCGATCACGCGTTTGATGTAGTTCATTTTCGCGACCGGCGTCACGGGATATCCGCAGCGCGAGCCGCTGCGCACTTGTTTACCGTCGCGTTCGCAGGTGTAACCCGGATAGACGAACACGAACACGTCGCCGCGTTTGGGTTCCCCGGTCTCGAAGAACTTCGTATTCAGTACCGGCAGGCGCAGGCCGTAGGCGAATTTGTTCACGAGCACGAAATCGCCGACCAGCAGAGTCGGCATCATCGATCCGGACGGAATCTTGAACGGCTCGGCGATAAACGAGCGAAACAGCAGCACGATCAGGATCACCGGAAAGAACGAGCGTGCGTACTCGACGATGGCCGGCTCGCGCATGGCCTCGGTCACGCGCTGCTCGCGCTCGCGCTGACTGCCGCCGAGCGCGCCCATCGCCTGCGCGCGCGCGACTCGGCCCTTGTGGAAAAACAGACGGTCGAGCAGCCAGATAATGCCGGTGACGGCGGTCAATACCACCAGCAACAGGGCAAAGTCAAAATCCATCCGTGTTTCCTTTTCGATTCGTATCTACGTAGCGGCGAGGTGACGCCGCAGAAGTGCAAGTCGCATATTAATGCATCGCATTTCCCAAGTTGCAGTCCCTGCCTTCGTGGGCGGAGCATGCCCCGCACCTATTTGTCCATTTGCAAGACCGCGAGGAAGGCCTCCTGCGGAATTTCCACGCTGCCAACCTGCTTCATGCGCTTCTTGCCTTCCTTCTGTTTCTCGAGCAACTTGCGCTTGCGCGTCACATCGCCGCCGTAGCACTTGGCCAGCACGTTCTTGCGCAGGGCCTTGACGCTTGAGCGCGCGATGATCTGCGCACCGATCGCGGCTTGAATCGCGACATCGAATTGCTGGCGCGGGATCAGCTCCTTCATCTTTTCGACCAGCTCGCGGCCGCGGCGATCCGCGTTCGTTCGATGCAGGATCAGGCTTAGTGCATCGACGCGGTCGCCATTGATCAGCACATCCACGCGCACCAGCGGGCCGGCCTGGAAGCGCTCGAAGTGGTACTCCATCGAGGCATAGCCGCGCGATACGGACTTGAGCTTGTCGAAGAAGTCGAGCACGACTTCGGCCAATGGCAGCTCATAGCTGATCTGCACCTGGCTTGCCATGTAATGGATCGAACGTTGCACGCCGCGCTTGTCCTCGCACAGCTTGATCACGCTGCCGATGTGTTCCTGAGGCGTGAGGATATTGGCGACGATGATCGGCTCGCGGATTTCCTCGATGTACTGGCTCGGCGGCAGCTTGGCCGGATTGTCCAGGCTGATCACCGTGCCGTCGGTCTTGAGCACTTCATAGATCACCGTCGGCGCGGTGGTGATGAGATTGAGATCGTATTCGCGTTCGAGCCGTTCCTGGATGATTTCCATGTGCAGCAGGCCGAGGAAGCCGCAGCGAAAACCGAAACCCATCGCCTCGGAGCTCTCCGGCTCGAATGCCAGCGCAGCATCGTTGAGTTTGAGTTTTTCCAGCGCTTCGCGCAGCGAAGGATAGTCGTCTGCCAGCACTGGAAACAGGCCGGCGAATACACGCGGCTGCATCTGTTGAAAGCCCGGCAAGGGCTTGTCGGCCGGTTTGGTGGCCGAGGTCAGGGTGTCGCCGACCGGCGCGCCATGCAGGTCCTTGATCGCGGCGCAGACCCAGCCGACCTCGCCCGCCCGCAATGCGTCCTTGGCCAGGCGCTTGGGTGTGAACACGCCCACCGAATCGACTTCATGGCTGCGCCCGGTCGACATGACCAGGAGCTTGTCGCGCGGCTTGATCTCGCCCTGCATCACGCGCACCAGCGAGACAACACCGAGATAATTGTCGAACCAGGAATCGATGATGAGTGCCTGCAAGCGGTCCGTATCGCGCGGCTTCGGCGGCGGAATGCGCGCGACGATCGCCTCGAGTACCTCGACCACGTTCAAGCCGGTCTTGGCGCTGATCGC
>JAYTQX010000045.1:0-15627 GCA_043746455.1 Pseudomonadota bacterium | reverse complement strand
TTTGAGTTGTCGCTGGTTTGCGATGAGCAACCCGCCAGCGACACGAGAATTCCCATCGCCGTCGCGGCAACCAGTCTGCGCAGAAATCTGCCCCGAGGTTGCACAGACGGTCCTCCGCAACACGAATTATTTTTCATCGTGATCCTGACTTGAATCCGCCTGGGTTAAATCCGCACGGTGCCACCAGCCGCCGCCAAGCGCCTGGAACAATGCCGCTGTATCGGCATATCGATTGGCCTGGGCTTGCACCAGATTGATGCTGGCCTGCTGATAGGCTTGTTCAGCGCTCAACAGCGAAAGATAGTTGGCGTAACCGGCCTGCCACTGTCGTTGCGACAGATCCAGGGTCAGCTTGGCGGCATCGGCAGCGGTGGCCGCTGCCTTCAAACCTTCCGCGTCCTGTTCAAGCGCGGCCAAGGTGTCGGCGACATTTTGAAACGCGGTCAGCACCGTGCTGCGATATTGTTCGGCTGCTTGAACGTAAGCTGCCTTCGCGGCGCGCTCCTGGTGCAGCAGTTTTCCGCCCTGGAAAATGGGCGCGGTCAAATCCGTACCCAGACCCCAAAATCCGGTACCCGATTTGAACACCTGACCAATGGCCAGCGCAGTGCTGCCGGCATTTGCGGTCAGCTCGATATTCGGCAGCCGGTTGGCGATGGCGATTCCAATCTGCGCGCTGGCGGCGTGCATATTGGCCTCGGCCTGGAGTACATCCGGACGCTGCGCCACGAGTTCCGAAGGAAGGCTAACCGGCAATTCCTGCGGCAATTGCAGACTCGAAAGCTCGAATTTTTCCGTCGGTGCCTGGCTCGGAAACAGGCCGGCGAGAACGGCGAGCAGGTCGCGCTGCTGGGCCAGTTGCTTGAGCAGCGGCGGTAGCGCGGCCTTGACTTGCGCGAGTTGCGATTCCTGCGCGGCAACGTCAAGTCCGCCGACGGAACCCTTGGCAAACTGGTATTGCAGGATTTGCAGCATGTTCGAATTGATGTCGATGAGCTGGCGGGTCGCGTCGATCTGCATCTGCAACGAACCAATCTGCACCGCCGTGAGCACGACGTTGGCGGTCAACGTGGTGTGCGTCGCGATCATCTGGAAACGGACTTGCTCCGCCTGCGCCTGCAGCGACTCGACGGTCCGGCGATTCAGGCCAAAAACATCGGGCACATACGACACACTGACCTGCGGAGTGAAAAGGTTGTACAGAAAGGCGTTGGAACTGGGCACGGGTGCAAGCGACCCTGGCTGCTTCTGGCGAGTGGCCGAAAAGTTTCCCGTGACACTCGGATAGTAGGTGCTGCGTTGCGCGAGGACATTTTCCCTCGCCGCCGATAACGCCGCTTGCGCCGACTTGAGATCGGGATTTTTTGCCAGCGACTGCTCGATCAGATCGTTGAGGGGTTTGGAATGAAACAAGGTCCACCAGTCGGCGGAAATATCGACGCCTTTGGCGAAGCGCTGGGCTTCGCCACCAGCGACGTTCGCGCTGGCGACCGTGGTCGAGAGCGGGGGGCTTGTGTAGTCGCTGACATCCGGCGCGGCCGGCTTCTCGAAGTCAGGTCCCATTGCGCAACCGGCAAGCAGCAGGCAGGCCAGCCCCAGGGCCGCGATGCAAGGCAGCACGTTCAATGACAAACGGGCGATAGACGAGATTTCTGGCGTAGTCTCATCTCTCGTTCCATCGGTACTGACAGGCAAATCGACCCACGTCCCGTTCATGCGAGTGCATCGTCACGCGAAGAACAGGCACGTTATAACGTTACAGTCCTGAACGTCAATGGCCGCAAGTCACGCGTACCGGCAATGCATGCGCCGCGCACGGGCGTATCGCAGGCGCGCCCGGATTCTGCGTATGATGCCGGCGAGTGGCGCAATAGACGCCACGCATCGCCCTGCGACCATCCCGATGTCCCAGCAAACCATCCCACACCGCACGGCACTGGCGGGTCTGCTCGCCGCGCTGGCGATGGTTGGACCGTTTTGCATCGACGCCATTTTCCCCGCGTTTCCGGCAATCGCGCAGCAGTTCAATGCGAGCCCGCTGGCGATGCAGCAGACAATCAGCGTGTACCTGTTCGCTTATGCGGCGTTGTCGCTGTTCGTCGGCGCGTTTTCCGATGCCTGGGGCAGGCGTGCGGTGATCCTCGGCGGTCTCGCCGTGTTCCTGTTCGCGACGATCGGCTGCGCGCTGGCGCAGTCGATGCCCGAGCTGCTCGCGTTCCGCGCCGCACAGGGCATGAGCGCCGGCGTCGGCCTGATCGTCGGCCGCGCGATCGTGCGCGATTGTTTCGAGGGCCATCTTGCGCAAAAACTGATGGCGCAGATCAGCATGATTTTCGGCGTCGCGCCGGCGCTCGCGCCGGTGATCGGCGCGTGGCTGGTCGCGTGGGGTGGCTGGCATGCCTTGTTCTGGACGCTCGCGGCCTTCACGTTTGCGCTGATCGGGCTGTGCCTGATCGTGCTGCCGGAGACGCATCCGGTTGCTCAGCGTCATCGGTTCTCGCCGACAAATCTGTTCGCCAGCTATCGCACGATTCTGTCCGACAGCCAATTCCACGCGCTCGCGCTTGCGCTGACGTTCAACTCGGCGGCCCTGTTCCTGTACGTCGTCTGTGCGCCGCCGTTCATCCTGACCATCCTGCATCTCGACCAGAACCATTTTCCATGGCTGTTCGTGCCGGCGATCAGCGGGCTGGTGCTCGGTGCGATCCTGGCCGGACGTCTGGCCGGGCGCGTCAGCATGCGCGTCCTCGTCGGCGCCGGCTATTCCATCATGCTGCTTGCGGCAGTGATCAATATCGGCATCGCCGAATTCGTGCAGCCCGCGCGCGTGCCGTGGGCGGTGCTGCCGATCGGTCTCGGTGCAATCGGCATCAATCTGATCGCACCGACGCTCAACCTGCTCGTGCTCGACCGCTTTCCACGCTATCGTGGCGGCGCGTCGTCGGTGCAGGCGTTCATCATGTTGATCTTCAGCGCGCTGCTTGCAGGCATGCTCGGCCCCTTGCTCGCCGACAACGCGCTGCATCTCGCGCTTGCCTCGGCGACGTTCTGCGTACTCGGCTTCTTCGGTTGGCGCTGGTATCGCACGATTTCCAAGCGCGATTCCGCCGTTGCCGTGGACGCGGAAATCGTGTCCGTAGTCGGATCAAGCAGCGACTGATGCCGACTGGATCCCGCTGGGCAGCAGTCCGCGTTCGCCCAGCCATGCGCGTGCATCTTCCGCATCGTGGTCGAACCATGCCGCGGCGTTGCCGAGACGGAACGTGTAGCCCCACTCATCCATATCGCGCATAAGGCGCTCGCGGCCGACGCCGGGCAGGGCGTCGGCGAGTACGATCTGCAGATAGCAGACCGCATCTTCCTCGGCCTGCGAATCGGATGCGTCGGTGTGAATCCGGTCACGCCGATCCGCCGGCACCACAATCAGATGGCAGGCCTCGTGCAGTACTGAATGCACGGGCGTATCCCTGCGTGCGTATACTTTTCCGCCGATGATGCCCGCTTCGGGCTCGCCCCAATAGCTGCCGGGAATCGGAATGTCATCGCCGGTGCGCTCAAGCGCGATACTGTAGCGGGCGAGCAGCGCGGCTGCCGCGCGTGGATCGATATCGCCGAGCTTCAGCATGCGCGAGCCGCTATCACGCGGTCAGGCCCGCGCGCATCGGACAGGGATCCGCGGTTCAGGCGCTGCGCACTTGTGGCGCGCTGATGCCATGCACGCGTTCGGCAAGCCATGGTTGGCTGGGCAGCCCGGTGGTGGCGTTGGCGAGATAGGTTTCGCGCACGTAAGTGAAGCTGCACATATCTCTGGCGAGCAGGCTGACGCGGCGTGCGACGTTCGCCATGGTCTGCTGGCCGACTTCGTGAAATCCATAGGTGCCGTGGAAGAGCAGGGCGATATCGTCGCGTGGCTCGAGGAACACCTCGCAGGCGAGCAGCGGGACGCGCACTTCGGCGAAGCTGGTCACGTCGGCGTAGAACACGCGGCCAAGGCCCGCACCGCGATAGGGGCGGGCGACCACGATGCGGTCGATGTAGAGAAATTCCGGATAGTGATCGCGGAACCAGAGAAAATTGTCGCTGCCGTAATCGGCATTTTCGCGCAGTCCGATGAGAAAGCCCGCGAGGTGATCCTCGGCTTCGGCGACGCGAAAATAGGCGGCCTCATCGTAGAACTTGCGCACGTTGGTTGAGTCCAGCGGCAGGATGGTGGAGCCGGCGGCGTTGTTGAGCGCGAGTACGGAATCGAGTTCGTGTTCGCGGACATCGCGGATGGTGATGGACATGCGGGTACAGCTCCACTGTGCGGGCGCGCGCCGCGAATGCGCACGCAGAATTGGTGCACATTATTGCATGCGTCGGGGCGCGTGGCCATGACGAAGCGATGGCAGTTTCGTTAAGGAAAAGTGAGTCCTGCGTGAGCTTGCCGCGGTCGATTCGCGATCCAAGGTGCGCGCCGCCAGTGCGAGGTTTGCGCGCCGGAGAACCCGCTACGGCAGGTTGCTGTCTTGTAACGTGTTGTAATGCGCGAGCCGCCGATCGAAAATGACTTGCAGCATGGTGCAGCGCGGGCAATCGGTTCTATCATGCACGCATGCGCCTGCCGTTCTTCAACCACATCCAGTTGCTGCGTTATGCGGGGCTGTTCACCTTCGCCTGCACCGGCGTGCCGCTGCTGAGCGTGTACTGGCGCGCACCGGAAATCGAAACCGGATCGAACGAGCACCTCGCCTGGTGTGTGGCGTACTTCGTGTTCGGCGTGGCTTATTGGCTGGCGACGCGCGATCTGGGCAAGCGCAACGCCGGCATGCGGCGCATTCCCTATCTGGTCATCATGAATCTGGCCACGTTCGCGATCGGCTGGTTCAGCCATAGCGGCATCAGCGGCGTGCTGATGCTGCTTATCGCCGGTGTCGTGCCGTGGATGCTGCCGTTCTGGCCCGGTGTCGCCTGGGTGTTCCTGCAGAGTTTCACCCTGATGCCGGTCTTCGTCGCCTGGCTCGACTCGACGCTGTTCCAGTCGGTCGTGCAATCCGCGCTGTATCTGGGGTTTTCCGGTTTCACCTACGTCACCTCGCTGGTCGCCAAGCAGCAGGCCGATTCGCGCGAGGAACAGCGCCGCCTGAATTCCGAATTGCGCGCCACGCGCACCTTGCTCACCGAATCGAGCCGCATCGCCGAGCGCGTGCGCATTTCGCGCGAACTGCACGACCTGGTCGGCCATCATCTGACTGCGCTGAGCCTGAATCTCGAAGTCGCCAGCCACATGGTCAACGGCACGGCGCAGGAGCATGTGCGCCAAGCGCAGACCGTGGCCAAACTGCTGTTGTCCGACGTGCGCGAAGTCGTCAGCCAGTTGCGCGAGGACGACAACATCGACCTTACCGAAGCGTTGAAAACCCTGGTCGAAGGCGTGCCGGGTCTGGCGATCCACCTCGACCTGCCGCCACGCTTCGCCGTCGACGACCCGTTGCGCGCGCAGGTACTGCTGCGTTGCGCGCAGGAGATCATCACCAACACGGTGCGCCACGCCGGCGCGCGCAATCTGTGGCTGTGCTGCGAACGCACCGAGGCGAACGAACTGGCGATCCATGCACATGACGACGGCCGCGGCTCGCCGGCGATCAAGCAGGGCAACGGCCTCAATGGCATGCGCGAGCGCCTGGCCCAGGTCGGCGGGCGCCTCAACATCAAGACCGCGCGCGATCAGGGTTTTGCGCTCGACGCCTGGCTGCCGCTGGAGGCCGCACGATGACTTCGGTGCCCGTGCAATCGACGAAAGTGATTTCGGTTTGCCTGGTCGACGACCAGACGCTGGTGCGCCAGGGCATTCGTTCGCTGCTCGAATTGTCCGACGAAATCCGTGTCGTAGGCGAAGCCGTCGACGGCGCGCAGGCAGTCGAGATCATTCCACAGGCGAAACCCGATGTGGTCCTGCTCGACATGCGCATGCCCGGCATGTCCGGGCTCGATGTGCTCAACGCGCTGGCGGCGCGCAACGCCTTGCCGCCGACGATCATCCTGACCACGTTCGACGACGACCAACTGGTGCTCGCTGGCCTCAAGGCCGGCGCGCGCGGCTATCTACTCAAGGACGTGTCGCTCGATCAACTCGTCGACGCGGTGAAAGCGGTGGCGGCCGGCGGTTCGCTGGTGGCGCCGGTGGTAACCCAGCGCCTGCTTTCCGGTCTGGAGCGCATGCACAATGATTTCACCAGCCTCGACCGGCCCGACCCGCTGACCGAGCGCGAGACCGAGATACTGCGTCTGATGGCCGGTGGCTACAGCAACAAGGAAATCGCCAATTCGCTGAACGTGGCCGAAGGCACGGTGAAGAATCACGTCTCCAACATCCTGTCCAAACTCGGCGTGCGCGACCGCACCCGGGCCGTGCTCAAGGCCTTCGAGATCGGTATCGTATAAGGCCAAGCCCGGGCGGGGAGGGCACGCCCGCTAGCCGTTTCCCGTTTCCCGCTTTGGCGATAGCCATTGCGGAAATTTGCAAGTAACATTCGGTCGACGTCCAAGGCAGACAGTCGGCCCGTGGTGCGATTCCCCGCTCTGGCCCGAATGCATGGACGGCTGCGTTGCCGCTGGTTGGGGATGCATCGCAAGTTAGCCGGTTCAATTTTGGAGAGAGATAGGATGATACGCCTGGCTGAGATTTTCGTTGCCCTCATCATCGTTTTTGTCCTCGCGGTCGTGTTCGCCATTGCGCTGCCCGATCATCGGCATATCGAGCGCTCGATCACACTGAGCTCGCCTGTGCGCCAGATTTACGATGTGCTGGACGGCTTCCGCACGTATCCTTCCTGGTCCGCGCTGCGCGCTTACGATCAACGCGTGCGGTTCGATTACTACGGTCCCGAGCGCGGTTCCGGCGCCAAAGTGAACTGGGTCAGCCCCGATGCGCGCGTCGGTAATGGCAACTTCACGGTCGTTCCCGATCCGGTGCAGGACAAGCAGGTGCGCTGGGCGATCGACAACAACTGGGCGGGCACGAACAAGATCTACACCTTCACCATCGAGCCGGCGGAAAACGGCAAGACCGTCAAAGTCACGCTCGGCTACGACGTCGACTACGGCTGGGATCTACTGGCGCGTTATTCCGGTCTGTATCTGGGAGGCGATCCGGCCACCCAGATACAACTGCACTTGACCGAGCTCGAAAAGCTGCTGACCACGATCCCCAACGTCGACTACAAGGATCAGAACTTCGAACTCAAGGATGTGGCTGCAAGGCCCATCCTGTTCGTGTCGACCCAGGCCAAGCGCTCACTCGACGATGTCGCCGATGCGACCGACAAGGCGCTCACCGCAATCCAGGCGGTAGTCAAGAAGAACAACCTCAACGTCACCGGTCCGCGTATGACCGCGACCACGAACTGGGGCGACGAGAACTACGAGTTCGATATCGCGCTGGCGGTCGATCGCAACACCGACCTTACGCTGACCGACCCGGTCAAGACCGGCCAGTCCTATGGCGGCAAGGCACTGACCAATTCGTTCACCGGCTCGCCCGCGCAGCTGCCGCTGGTACGTCTGCTGCTCAAGGCATATGCATACACGCATGGCTATATCTTCGATGAAAGCTCGCAGGGACCGGGCCGTTTCTACGACGAACTGACCACGACCGACCCCAAGGCGGCGGAGGACAATCAGTCGTTCATCGTCTATTTGCCGGTCCAGATCCAGCAGTGATCCTCCGCGAGTTGCGCGGACGGGGTTCGTCCCTGTCCGCGCCGTGTTGTCTTGGGAACCCCGATTCGCCGGTCACGTGCTGCAAAGAGCAGGGAACTTTTTCGCGCCGCTGCGGTATTTGTCGCTGGGCCTGCGCTTCGCACGCAACCTGAAACTCCTGTCGGTCGTCGTGAGAGGATGCGCGCGCCACGTTGCACGGTGCGCGTCCCGCCGGCGCGGCAGGACTTTCCCGCAATCCGAATCAACGAAATACGGAATTAGCGCATGATTGAAACCCGTCAATTGAGCAAACGTTACGGCGACCTCGCCGCCGTGAACGGCATTTCCTTCAAGGTGGAACCGGGCCAGGTGCTTGGCTTTCTCGGCCCGAATGGTGCCGGCAAGTCGACCACGATGAAGATGATCGCGGGCTTTCTGGCGCCGACCTCGGGCAGCGCCAGCGTCTGCGGCCACGATGTGGTGAACGAACCGCTCGCGGCCAAGCGTGTGCTGGGCTATCTGCCCGAGGGCGCACCCAGCTATGGCGAGATGACTCCGCGCCGATTCCTCAATTTCGTCGCCGATGTGCGCGGACTCTCCGGGGCGCGCCGCGCGCAGCGGGTCGAGGATGTGATCGAGCGACTGCATCTGCACAGCGTGCTCGAGCAATCGATCGAGACCCTGTCGAAGGGTTTCCGGCGTCGCGTTGGCCTGGCCCAGGCTCTGGTCCACGATCCAGCCGTGCTGATACTCGATGAGCCGACCGACGGCCTCGACCCGAACCAGAAATTCGAAGTGCGCAGCCTGATCAACGCGATGGCCAAGGACAAGACCATCGTCGTGTCCACGCATATCCTCGAGGAAGTGCAGGCCGTATGCAGCCGCGCGGTGATCATTGCGCGCGGCAGGATACTCGCCGACGCCACGCCGGCCGAACTCGAAGCGCGCTCGCGCTATCACCAGGCGGTATCGCTGACCACGAGCAATGTCGCCGCGGCGAAGGATGCGCTGTCGCGCGTCGCCGATGTCGCCGCGGTCGAGATCGACGCGCAGACCCATCGCCTCACCGCGATTCCAAAACCGGGGCGCCACATCTTCACGCCGATCAGCGAACTGCTGCGCGCGCAGGGCATCGAAGTCAGCGAACTGCAACTCGAATCCGGGCGCATGGACGAGGTGTTTCGCACGATCACGCACGGCGATCTGGGCGAAGACGTACCAGCCGAGGAGGCGCGCGCATGAGTGCGGCGATACTTGATATGGTCAATGTTGGGCATCCTGCCACAACATTGACCAGCACGAGCCCGGCCAAGCCGGGCTACGTGCTTACGACGCAAGCGTATCCGCCTGTGCGGGCGGCACATCCTTGTGCCGCGGTTTCGACACGCGCGCCCGGAGGTGAAGCGTGAGCGCGATAGTTACTGTGTTCAAGCGCGAGCTGGCGAGCTATTTCGCCACGCCTGTAGCCTACGTCTTCATCGTGATCTTCCTGCTGCTCGCGGGTGCCTTCACGTTTTATCTCGGCAACTTCTTCGAACGCGGCCAGGCCGACCTGCTGTCGTTCTTCAATTTCCATCCGTGGCTGTATCTGTTCCTCGTCCCCGCCGTGGGCATGCGCCTGTGGTCGGAGGAACGCAAAAGCGGCACGATCGAGTTGCTGCTCACATTGCCGCTGACGATGTGGCAGGCGGTGGTCGGCAAGTTTCTGGCGGCGTGGGCGTTCATCGGCATCGCGCTGGCGCTGACGTTTCCGATCTGGATCACGGTCAATTATCTCGGCTCGCCGGATAATGGCGTGATCTTCGCCAGCTATCTCGGCAGTTTTCTGATGGCCGGCGCTTTTCTCGCGATCGGTTCGTGCATCTCGGCCTGCACGCGCAACCAGGTGATCGCATTCATTCTCACCGTGGTCGTGTGTTTCCTGTTCCTGCTCGCCGGATTCCCGCTGGTGCTGAATTTCTTCAGCGCGTGGGCACCGCAGGGGCTGGTCGATGCGATTTCCGGTTTGAGTTTCCTCGCGCATTTCAGCGCAATCGCCAAGGGCGTGATCGATCTGCGCGACCTTGTCTATTTTCTCCTGACCATCGCGTTCTGGCTGTATGCCAGTGCGGTGGTGATCGACCTTAAGAAAGCCGATTGAAGGGCGCATTGAAATGAATTCCAACCGCAAACTCCTTACCGTCGGCGCATTGGCCGTGCTCGCCGTATTGCTAGTCGCCGTGATCCTGATCAGCAATACGCTGCTGCGCGGCGCGCGCCTCGACCTGACCCAGAACCATTTGTATACCCTGTCGCAGGGAACGAAAAATATACTTGCCTCGATCGAGGAACCGATTCATCTGACCCTGTTCTTCTCCGACAAGGCCGCGGCCGAGAGTACGCAGCCCGAAGCCGCCACGCTGCGCAACTACGCGCCGCGCGTGCGCGAGATGCTGACGGAAATGGCCGCGCGCGCGGGCGGCAAATTGCGTGTCGAGGCGATCGATCCGCTGCCGTTCTCCGAAGAGGAGGATCGCGCGACCGGTTTCGGCCTGCAGGCGCTGCCGTGGGGGCCGGGCGGGGCGAATATCTTCCTCGGTCTCGTCGGCACCAATTCGACCAACGGCAAATCGGTGATGCCGATCGTCAATCCGAGCAACGAAAGTTTTCTCGAATACGACATAGCCAAGATGATTCACGAGCTGTCGATGCGGAAGAAGCCCGCGGTCGGCCTGATCACGAGCCTGCCGATGGGCGCTGGCTTCGACGCGGCGACGCGGCAGATGCGCCAGCCGTGGGCGATCCAGCAGCAGCTCGAGCAACTGTTCGAAGTGCGCACCTTGACCGCGGCTTCGCTCAAGTCGATCGACAAGGACATCAATGTCGTCGTGCTCGTGCATCCGAAGTCGTTCAGCGACGACGCGCAATACGCCATCGATCAGTTCGTGCTTCGCGGCGGCCATCTGCTTGTGTTCGTCGATCCCGTTGCCGAAGCCGACGATAGCGGCGCCGACCCGAACAATCCGCAAGCGGCGATGTTCGCCGACAAGTCATCCGACCTGCCGAAGCTGTTCAAGGCCTGGGGCGTCGACTACGATCCGAAGAAAGTCGTGCTCGATCGCGAGCACGCGTTGCAGATCACCATGACCCAGGGCGCGCCGCCCGTGCGCCATGCCGCGATTCTCGGCTTCACCAAGCGCGATCTCAACCCGACCGACGTGACCACGGCGACGCTGCAGTCGATCAACGTATCGACCGCAGGCTTTTTTCTTCTCGCCAAGGATTCGAAAAACAAGCTGACGCCGCTGATCCAGACCAGCGCCGACGCGATGTCGGTGCCGAGCGAAAGAGTGAAGTTCCTGCCCGATCCGAGCCAGTTGCTGGTCGACTACAAGCCCGACGGCTCGCAGCCGTTCGTCATCGCCGGGCGTCTGGAAGGCAAGTTCACGAGCGCGTTTCCGGAGCGCAACGAGGCCGGTCATCTCGCCGAAGCCAAGGACAATGCGGAAATCATCCTCGTCGCCGACACCGATGTACTGAGCAACCGGATGTGGGTGCAGGTGCAGCCGTTCTTCGGCCAGCAGGTCATGAACGCGTTCGCCAACAACGGCGACTTCATCGTCAATGCCGTGGACAACCTCGGCGGTTCGTCAGATCTGATATCGATCCGCGGCCGCGCCACCTCACAGCGCCCGTTCACCACGGTCGAGGATATGCGCCGCGCGGCCGAGGAGAGTTTTCATGACAAGGAGCGCGACCTGCAATCCAAGCTCGCCGACACCGAGCGCCGGCTGACCGAGCTGCAGAGCGGCAAGGCGAAGGAAAACGAGATGATCCTCTCGCCCGAGCAAAAGGCCGAGCTGCAGAAATTCCAGGATCAGAAAGTCTCGATCCGCAAGGAACTGCGCCAGGTACGGCGTGGCCTGGACGACCGCATCGATGCTCTTGGCACGCGCCTGAAACTGATCAATATCGGCCTGATGCCCTTGCTGATCACCTTGCTCGCGCTCGGCTTCGTCTGGTGGAAACGCCAGCGTCGCGCGGTTTGAGGAGTGCGCACATGAATGCGAAGACGCTTTATGCACTTGTCGCGGCTGCCACTGTGGCGGTGGTCGCGGCGATCTGGATCAGCAGCGCCAACCGTCCAGTGATCGAAGGTTCGGCGCAGGGCAGGCTGCTGCTGCCCGGCCTGCGCGATCAGGTGAACAACGTCGACTCGATCGCGCTGAGCGGCGCCGGCGACAAGGTGCTGGTCACGCTCAAGCGCGGCGCCGACGGATGGCACATTGTGGAAAAATCCAGTTATCCAGCCGACCTTGCCAAGCTGCGCGAATTCCTGCTCAAGCTCGCCGACGCGACGGTGCTCGAGGAAAAAACCGCAAATCCGAAGCACTATGCCGATCTGGGCGTGGACGATATCGCCGGCAAGGACGCGAAAGGTGTGCAGGTGGCGATCGGCGGATTGAAGCAATCGCTCAAATTCATCCTCGGTCTGTACAACGGCGCGGGTGGCGGCGGCACCTTCGTGCGTCGCGACGGCGAAGCGCAGAGCCTGCTGGCGAGCGGCAATCTGCTGGCGGAGAAAAGCCCGGCCGGCTGGCTCAAGCACGATCTCGTCGATATCGATTCGGGCCGCATCAAGGAAGTCGTACTGACCAATCTGGAAGGGAAAGTCCTGCGTGTGGCCAAGACACAGTCTGCCGACGCCAACTTCCAGGTTGCCGATGTGCCCAAAGGCCGCGAGCTTGCCTCGGACTATGTCGCCAACAGCCTTGGTTCGGGCCTCGCGAATCTGCGCATCGACGACGTCGCTACCGCACACGATCTCGCCGCACCGGACAAAGCGTACAAAGTGCACTACCTCGCATTCGGTGGCACTGTCGTCGACGTGACGGCGTGGGATGCGGACGGCAAGAATGCCCTGCAACTGGTCGCAGCGAACGACCCAGCGCAGCTGGATGCGGACATTGTCGCCGGGCAGGCTGCGGCGAAAGCCGCCTATGAAACCGCAGTCGCATCCGCCAAGCTCAAGGTCGTCGAAGCGAAAGGCGACGACGCGGCGATCGCGAAAGCCGAGGCCGACGTGGCCAGGCCCCCATCCATGGTCGATCCCGCGAAAGACCGCAGCGAGCGTCTGGCTGCGGCGACGAAAGTCATCGAAGATCTGAACAGGACCTTCGCCGGCTGGACGTTCACCGTGCCGGCCTACGCGTTCGCGAACTTCAACAAAAGTATGGATGATCTGTTGAAGCCGATCGCGCAGAAGCCGGCCGCTGGCGGCAAGTCGCCCGGGCTTCAGCCAGCCGGGCAGACCGGCCGCACGCCGATGGTCAAACCGACACCCGCACCGGCACACTGATGCGTGGTTTCGCGGTGCTCGCCGCATGCCTGGGCGCGCTCGCGGTCGCTCTCGGCGCGTTCGGTGCGCATGCGTTACGCGGACATCTGGACGACGTGGCGCTGCAGGTCTGGCGCACCGCCGTCGACTACCAGTTCTGGCATGCATTGGCCTTGCTAGCGATCTCGCAGTCGAGCAATGCCGCACCGCGCTGGCTGCGCGCCAGCGCGGCGGCTTTCGTTGTCGGCGTGGCGCTGTTCTGCGGCAGCCTGTATGCGTTGGCGCTCGGTGCGCCACACCTTGTCGGTGCGATCACGCCTTTCGGCGGCATCGCGCTGATCGCCGGCTGGCTGCTGCTGGTGATCGCATTTTTGCGCGGTGCCAAACAGTAAGGGCTTGCAAGGTTGCTTTCAGCCGCTAACGCGCGCGTCGCGCAGACTGCCAGCACCAATGCCACGGTTCATACGCGATGCCATGCGGGTTATCGCGCGGATAGCTGAGATGGAATCCGTGGCGTTGTGCGTTGGCAGATAGCCACGCAAACGCTGAAGAGTTCTCGAACTCTTCCTCAAGCGCAGCAAAACCCGGCGCCGTGACATCCAGCGCGCGCCCCGAATGGTGCTCGCTGTAACCGGGTGCGGCGCTGACGCGCAGGATTTCATGCATCGACAGACCGCGTTCGAGTTTGCGGCGGACGATGCCAAGCTGGTATTCGACGCCGCGAAACGCCGAGACGATCTGCAACTCCACGCCTGCCGATGCGGCTGCCATGTGCATGCGCAGCCACGCGCGCGCGGCACGTGGCGTCAACCATTGCGCACGTTGCTGGATGTCGTGGCCGACAAAGACGAGCCGGACGGGTTCGCGCAGCTGGCGCAAACCGCGGGTGCGGCCATAGTCGCGTGGCACGCCGAGCGCAAATGCCGCAGCGATGCTTGCGCGCTGCGCGGCAGGTTCAGATCGTGGCGGTGCGGGCGGCTGATTCTTCGGCGTCGGCATGTTGCAAGCTTAATCCGTCGGGGCAGGGGATGGAGCAGAATGCTTAGCCGGATTTCTTGTCCGCGTTGCGATCGGGATTCTGCGGCTTGATGCGCCCAGCCTTGCGCAAGGCATCGCGCAGCACATACTCGATTTGCGCATTCACGCTGCGCAACTCGTCATCGGCCCAGTGCTGCACGGCATCGAGCACGTCGGTGCTGATGCGCAGCGGGTAGGCTTTTTTATCGGCGGCCATCGCGACGCGGTTTGTCGTGGTAGCGCTGCGTGCCGAGCAGCAGCGCCAGGGTCAGTATGGCAATTAGGATGACGAACACCACCGAGCGGACATTGCGCAGCTGCCTGTCTCCGTGAAATGCATACAGCAGAACGGACAGCACGAAGAGAGTTTCACTCAACACTTCACTTTTTTTGTTGGAGCGCACAGTGTCAGCTAGAGCTTGCAGGGCTGGGCTTGTCCGCATTCTTTCGTTTTCTTTGCGGAATGGCGATGCGCCTATCACTACGATTGCGTACATGGGCTTCTCCTACCGATAGCCCCGAATCGCCTGCTGCGGCGACTTCCAACAATCCACAACCATCCACGCAAACAGAGGCATCACAACAGCAGCAACCGGCAGGCACGGATAAGCACTAAAAATGCTCACTTGTCAAACAACCGGATAAGCATGTTGACGATCGGTTGCGTACCGCGTTCGCCGCAGAGCACGACGAGCAGATTGCTGACCATCGCCGCCTTGCGCTCCTCGTCGAGATTGACGACATTGCGCGCGGCCAACTGTTCCAGAGCCATCTCGACCATGGTCACCGCGCCTTCGACGATGCGCGTGCGCGCAGCAATAATTGCGCTGGCTTGCTGGCGCTGCAGCATGGCTTGCGCGATTTCCGGCGCGAAGGCGAGGTGGGTAATGCGCGCCTCGATCACCTTGATGCCGGCGCTGGTCAGGCGTTCCTGGATTTCCTTTTGCAGATGCTCGGAGATTTCCTTGCCGTGACTGCGCAGCGACAGCGCGCCGGTATCGTGCGAATCGTAGGGGTAACTCGTCGCCATCGAGCGCAACGCCGATTCGCTCTGAATATGGATGAAATCCTCGTAATCGTTGACCTGGAACAGCGCCTCGGCGGTATCGACCACCTGCCAGACCACGACCGCGGCGATCTCGATCGGATTGCCGTCGAGGTCGTTGACCTTGAGTTTGGACGATTCGAAATTGCGCACGCGCAAGGACACGCCACGCTTGCTGTAGAACGGATTCGTCCAGCGCGGCCCAGCGTCGCGCACGGTGCCGACGTAGCGGCCGAAGAATTGCAGTACCTTGCCCTGGTTGGCGCGACGGTGAAGAAGCCACTGAGGGAGACGATCAGGACAATGCCGAGCAAGATCGCAGCGATGATGCTCCAGACGATTGCGTGCTGGATGGAATGAATCAGCCAGAACGCATCGGCGAGCAGCAGGGCGACCAGGCCAATCAGGGCGGGAAGAGCGCACCCACATCGAACGCGTCAAAGCGACGCCATCCAGCGCTGCGCAAAAAGAGACTTTTTCAACACAATAGGCCGATATGTGACGTTCGCCCTCCCAGGATAGGAATCAAAATGGCTCGCCTTCAGCGATAGTTCAACAGCGATGTGGC
>JAYTQX010000044.1:0-7157 GCA_043746455.1 Pseudomonadota bacterium | reverse complement strand
TACAGGCCTTGGCCCATCTCGGTGCCGCCGTGATTGAGCAGAACGCTGCCATCGGTATAAATGTGTACGAGAGCGCCGGCTTGGTTGTACACCGTCGCGTTGAACGAGATTCCGAACTTGACCGGGGTGAACGCGATGCCGCGCCTGATCGTCGCGTTGGCCGCATTCCACGCCGCGATTTCGGCGCGCCGCGCGCGATAGCCGCTGCTCGCTTCGAGGCGATCGCTCAGCAGGTCGAGAATATTGTCGTCGACGATCTGCCCGTAATGGGTGACGTCGCGCGGCGCGGCGCCGTAGTAATTGCGCCTGCGCACATCGAGCGGATCCAGGTGCAAGGTGCGCGCGATCTCGTCGATGATCTGCTCGATCACGAGCATGCCCTGCGGGCCGCCAAAGCCGCGAAACGCGGTGTTCGACACGGTGTGCGTCTTGCAGCGATGCGAGACGAGTTCAAGATGCTCGATGAAATAGGCGTTGTCGACGTGACAGATTGCGCGATCGTTGACCGGCCCGGACAGGTCCGCGGAGTAGCCGCAGCGCGAGGCAAGCATCAGCGCCAGCGCAATGATGCGCCCGCCCGTATCGAAGCCCACATCGTAATCGCCGACAAAATCGTGGCGCTTGCCGGTGATCAGCATGTCGGCGTCGCGATCCAGGCGCAGCTTCACCGGCCGCTGTGTTTTGCGCGCCAGCACGGCCGCGGCCGCGGCGATCAGCGCGGGTTGGCTTTCCTTGCCGCCGAAGCCGCCGCCCATGCGCCGGCACTGCACGACGATCGCGTGCGCGGACACGCCAAGCGCGTGCGCGACGATGTTCTGCACTTCGCTCGGATGCTGGGTCGAGGAATGAATCAGCATCGCGCCGTCTTCCTGCGGCAGCGCGATCGCGATCTGACCTTCAAGATAGAAATGATCTTGGCCGCCGATCGTGAGCGAGCCTTGCAGGCGTTGCGGGGTTTTGCCGAGTTCCGCGCGCGGTGTGCCGCGCACCAGCAACTGGCTCGGAATCACGAAGCTGTGTGCGGCAAGCGCGCTGCGGATATCGAGGATAGCGGGCAGCGGCTCGTAGTCGATGCGCGCCAGCTGCGCGGCCTTGCGTGCCGCGATGAAACTTTCCGCGGCGACAGCGAACAGCGGCTGGCCGGCGTACTGCACGAGATCCGTGGCGAAGATCGGATCGTCGTGCACGATGCCGCCGTAATTGTTTTCGCCGGGCACGTCAACCGCGACCGCGACCGCGATCACGCCCGGTGCGGCATGTACCGCGGACAGGTCCATCGCCTTGATCCGCCCGTGCGCGATCGTGCTGATGCCGAACGCGGCGTGCAAGCTATCCGGCGGCAAGGGGATATCGTCGATATACAAAGCGCGCCCGCTGACGTGCAGATGCGCGCTCTCATGGCGGATCGGTTCGCCGACGATGGCGCTGGACGGCGGGTGTTTGGCGGCGGAATGATCGTTCATGTCTTGGCCACCGGCAAAAAGCAAGACAGAATTTCCACCGTGAAAGACGCAAAAGGCGCAAAGCAAGAAAATTGATCTCCAGGGCTTTTCTTTGCGTCGTTTGCGTCTTTCGCGGCGAATGCTTTGGCTAGGCTCGCTCTCATGCCGAAACCTCGGCTGCATGCGTGCGCAGCGCGGACGAGTGTGCGGACTGTTCGAGGAAAAACCGCCGCAGCAGATTCTGCGCGCCTTGCAGGCGATAGATCGCGCTCGCGCGCATATCTGTCAGCGGTTGGAAATCGTCGCCGAGAGCAGCCATCGCGCGCTCGATGCCGGCCTCATTCCACGGCTCGGCGCGCAACGCTGCTTCCGCGTGCGGCGCGCGCGCGGGAATCGCCGCCATGCCGCCATAGGCGATGCGCACTTCGGCGACGCGATCGCCGTTGAGTTCGAGCACGAAGGCGGCGCAAACCGCCGAAATATCCTGATCGATACGCTTGGACAGCTTGTAACTCGCGATGCGCTGCTGCGTGCGCGGTGCGGGTATCGTCACCGCGACAACGAACTCGCCGTGCGCCAGATCCTTTTTCATGTAGTCCAGATACAACCCTTCGAGTGGCAGCGTCCGCGTGTGCGCGCCGTGGCGCAGCTCGATCTGCGCGTCCAGCGCGATCAGTGCCGGCATCGCATCGCCGATCGGCGAGCCGTTGGCGATATTGCCGACCAGGGTGCCGGAATTGCGCACCGGCGGCGACGCGAAGCGTTGCGCCAGTTCCGCGAGCGCCGGAAATTTCGCGACGATCGCCTGCCAGCCATCGGTGAGCGAGACGGCTGCGCCGATGCGCAATGCGCCATTGTCGTCGTCGACGCGCTGTAGTTCGGCGACTTCGCCGATGTAGACGATCGGCGGCAGCTCGCGCAAATGCTTGGTCACCCACAGGCCGATATCCGTGCCGCCGGCGAGCAGCAGGGGTGCAGGCTCCGCATCGAGCGCAGCAGCCAGTTCGTCGACGCTGCGCGGCGCGCGGAATCCTGGCAGACTCAGCGACTCGGTGCGCCGCAATGCGCGCAAGGCTTCGACGTGCTGCGCCGACTGCGCGTCCGCGCGCGACCAGCGCGCCGGCGGCGCATAGCCATCCATCCTGCAGCCCGCATCGATGATCGGCCGATAGCCGGTGCAGCGGCACAGATTGCCGGCGAGCGCTTCGACCACCTCGTCGCGACCCGCGTTTTCGCTCTGCTGATACAGGGCTTCGTTTTGATACAAAGCAAATAGGCTCATCACAAAGCCCGGCGTACAGAACCCGCACTGCGAGGCGTGCTGATCGACCATCGCCTGCTGCACCGGATGCAGGCGCTCACCGTCGGCAAGGCTCTCCACCGTGACCAGTTCCTTGCCGTCGAGCGTGGGCAGGAAGCGGATGCAGGAATTGATCGCGCGGTAGCGCACATGTGTGCCACCGCCGTTGAGTTCGCCGAGCACCACCGTGCAGGCACCGCAATCGCCTTCCGCGCAGCCTTCCTTGGTGCCGGTGCGGTGCGCGTGCTCGCGCAGGTAGTCCAGCACGGTCGTGGTCGGCGGCAGGCCGGAGACTTCGACGATTTCGCCGTCGAGCACAAAACGGATCGCCTGGTCGGCTGCCGCGCTCATCGATTCAACTGCCACGATAGGTGGAATAACTCCATGGCGACACCAGCAGCGGCACGTGGTAATGCTGATCCGCGTGCGCGATGCCGAAACGGATCACCACCTCATCGAGAAACGCAGGTTCCGGCAGGTTCAACCCCGCCGCGCGGAAGTATTCGCCGACATGGAACGTCAGCGTGTAGCGCCCGACACGCAGCATCTCGCCTTCGAGCAGCGGCGACGGCGCGCGGCCGTCGGCATTGGTGCGAAAACTCGCAAGCGGTTGCGCGGACGCAGCGTCGAGCGCGTGCAATTCCACGCGCAATCCGCGCGCCGGTGTGCCCGCCGCGGTGTCGAGCACGTGTGTGGTGAGTTTGCCCATATCCTCGTTCCGACGGCCCAGCCGTCGCTTCCTGCCGGCGGCCCATCCGCCGGGGGCTTTCGTTTCTGCTGCAAGCTGCCATTGTGTACAAAACATTTTCGTTCAGTGCAAGCACTTCATGTTGAGCGCGGTCGCGGCATCGTCTACATTCGCGGCATGAACTCCATCGAAAATTTCATCCGCGGCATCCCCAAAGCCGAGCTGCATCTGCATATCGAAGGCACGCTCGAACCCGAGTTGATGTTCGCGCTCGCGAATAAACACGGCGTCAAGCTCGCGCACGCTTCGGTCGAGGACCTGCGCGCGGCGTACCAGTTCGACGACCTGCAGTCGTTTCTCGACCTGTACTATGCCGGCGCCGCGGTGCTGCGCGACGAGGACGATTTTCATGCGCTCACGCTGGCCTACCTGCGCCGTGCACATGCCGACGGCGTCGTGCACGTGGAAATCTTTTTCGATCCGCAGACGCACACCGAGCGCGGCATTGCGTTTGCGACCGCCCTCAACGGCATCCGCCGCGCTCTGGCCGACGGCGAACGCGAGTTCGCCATCACCCATCGATTGATCCTGTGCTTCCTGCGGCATCTGAGCGCGGATGAGGCAATGCGCACCTTGGAACAGGCACTGCCGTACAAGGATGCGATCGCCGCGGTGGGCCTGGATTCCTCCGAGCGCGGCCATCCGCCATCGAAATTCACTGCCGTGTTCGATCGCGCGCGCCACGAAGGTTTTCTCACCGTCGCGCACGCGGGCGAAGAAGGGCCGCCGGCGTATATTCATGAGGCGCTGGACCTGCTCAAAGTGTCGCGCATCGATCACGGCGTGCGCTGCGAGGAAGATGCGGTGCTGGTCGAACGCCTCGCGCGCGAAAGCATGCCGTTGACCGTATGCCCGCTGTCCAACGTGAAGCTGCGCGTCTACCAGCGCATCGAGGATCACAATCTGAAACGCCTGCTCGATCGCGGCCTGCGCGTGACCGTGAACTCGGACGACCCGGCCTATTTCGGCGGCTATATCGCCGACAACTATCTGGCGCTGCAGCGCGGGTTAAACCTGTCGCGCGACGACATCGCCCAGCTTGCGCGCAATTCGATCGAGGCCTCGTTCATCAGCGTGGACGCCAAGCGCAAGTGGCTTGGCGAAATAAACTGCTTTGTTTCCGCCAACTGAATCGGCGGACTCGGACCGACGACAGTTTCACTGGCAACCCAGATTGCCGATATTGCCCAGCCGTTTCCATGTTCTGCTGCCGCTGCCGGCCGGCCCGTTCGTTTGCGCATCCGTGGCACCGCTGTAACTGAAGCTCAGCGTATTGCAGTCCGGAAACGAAAAACTCATCGTGCCCCAGGCCGCACGCGTCAGCGGCGGTGTAAAGTTGCCGGCAAAGCCGCCGCCGCTCAGATACTGCACGGCAACGTTCTGCGCCTGGGTGTCGCCGATATTCAGCGTGCCCTGCGCGGTCAACCAGAACGGCAAGCCGCTAGCATCAAAGGTATACCAGGCCGCGAACAGGGTGCGTGTCGTGCCGTCGGCATTGTCCAACACCTCGGTCAGCATCCCTTCGCCACCGTGCGTGGGGTCATACCAAGCGCCGGTCAGGTAGCCGGTAATCGGCAGTCCTTGTGTGGCCGCCGGGTAATCGGCCGGATTGTAGGTATCGAGGTCGAACTGCAGCGCTCGGCCGGTGTTGTTGTCGACGGTCAACAGGAACGCCAGGTTGTAGTCGAACGCGGCGATGCCGGGGGAATTTTCGAGCGTGTAGATGCTGTTGCGATAGACCGGACTGTTGACGAAGACCTGGCTGACGGTCGTGTTCGCGTCCTGGGCGAGGCGGATAAAGACGATATTGGGGCCCTGCTTTACCCACACGCCAGGAAAGGTCGGATACAGATTGGTATTGCCCTGCATGTTCCCGGGACGATCGATTTCGAACAGGGTCGCGGATTTGCCGCCGCTGCAGGCGACGCGCCAGATCGAGATCGCAACGGTCTCCGAATACACACACTCGGCCTGCGCTTGCGCATAGCTCGGCGCAGCCGGGCTGATGAAGCAGGCGTTGAAATCGCCGTGCAGAGTCAACGGCAGGCTTTGCGCGTGCGGATCGTTAGCGGATTGGCCCAGCGGCAGGCCCGCCGCGAAGCAGCTCGGCGGATACGTCGCAGCGGCGTGCGCGTTGTACGCTGCGCCGGCCAGCAGGACCGCTGCACCAATTCTTGTTGCCATGTACATGGTGTCTGATCCTCGAAAAACGAAAACACCGGCGCCGTTATGCAACGGAGCCGAAGCGTATGCCGAATCGTGCCTTGGATTACTGACAGACCAGCCCGTTGATACTCGCCAGGCGCATCCATTGCCGCGTGCTGTTGCCGGCGGGGCCATTGATGCCGGCGCCGGTCGCGCCGTTGTAGCTGAAGTTCAGCGTATTGCAGCCAGCGAAACTGAAACTCATCGTGCCCCACAGGGGGCGGCTTACCGGTGGCGTGAAATTGCCGGCGAAGCCGCCGCCTGTGACGTATTGAACCGGCGCATTGATTACCTGATAACCGTTGGTGACCCCGGCGGCCTTCCCCTGAATCGGAATCGTTGTTGACGTTACCAGCCAGAACGGCAAGCCGAGGTTGTCGAACGTGTACCAGGTCGCGGCAAAGACGCGGTTGGCCTTATCGCCGATGTCATAGACCTCGATCAGCATGCCCTCGCCGCTGTGCGTGCTGTCCCACCAGGGGCCGCTCACATAGCCGCTGATTTCCAGGGGATTGGAAGCAGAAGGATAATTATTGAAGTTCGCCGGATTGTAGGCCGGGATATTGAGCGTGCCGATGATCTCGTGTCCGCCACTGTCCTTGGTCAGCGTATCGATACTGAGCGCGAACGCCTGGTTGAAGTTGGGTGCGTTGGTACTGCTGTCGCCGTAGAAATAGTCGAGTACGTAAACGCTCGAGAAGCTCAGCTCGCCGGCCGGCGCCGTATCCGAGTACACGGTGTTCGGATCCTGCGGCAGACGCGGCGGATATTGAACGTTGCTTGCGTTGGTCAGCACAATACTCGGGAAAAACAGGAAGCTGTTGGATACCGCGGGCCGGTCGATCTCGAGCAAGGTCGCCGATACGCCGCTGCTGCACGGCACGCGCCATACCGTAAATGTGTCGATTTCGGAAATGGGATTTCCGCTATCGTCGTAGCCTGCCAAGGTCAACGTCGTCTGTCGCGCATTCGCATCGCTGCCGACGACAAATGCCGGCAGGCCGTCGGCGAGACAACTCGGCGGATAGGCGCGGTAGGGATTTGCGTACGCACCCGTGCCGACCGCGGCGACCGATTTGCCCGTCGCGCCGGCGATCGCGGCTTGCGCGCGCAGGCGTGCGGCACTGGCCCGCGCCTGATGGGCCGCAACCGCGGCATGTGCCGCCGCCGTATCGAGCGCAGGTATTTCGGCGGCGCCGACGCTAAAGACCATAGCCACGGCGAAGGCGCCGATACTGGCGCGAAACACGGTAACAAGCGCGGATTTCGACATGAGAGAATCCTCGACCCAAAGCGGCGGCAAGACGACAGTGCACTACGCTGACCTTACCCAGCGTGAACACGACGTCAATGATAGCCGCACGTCCACCAGTGCCAAGGCAAACGAATGGCCATCCAGCTTGTTGACATCGGTGCCAATCTTACTCATGAATCGTTCAGGCACGATCTCGATGGCGTGCTC
>JAYTQX010000043.1:0-11911 GCA_043746455.1 Pseudomonadota bacterium | reverse complement strand
ATCGACCCGGCTTCGCCGCCTTCGTTCAGCCTCGATCCGGGCTCTCCCCATTCTGGAACGTTGCCGAGCGGCAACAGTGTCACGGTGAAGGTGAACTTCGCGCCCAGCCCAACGGCGACCAGTTCCAGTGTCGGTGCGCCTGCGTTGATCGTGGACACCGACCAGCCGGGCCAGGAGACCCAGTCGCTCCCGGGTTCGGCAAGCATCGGTTTGCCCAATGCCGTGCTTAGTCCGGCTTCGTTGAATTTTTCGACGGTGTGTCCGTCCAGTTCGAGCGATCAGCAGATCACGGTGACCAACACCGGCACCGCGCCGCTGACGATATCCAGCGTCGCCATCGGTGGCGGCAGTACGCCGGGACTCTCGGTCTTGTCGCCACCGACGCTTCCGCAGACGCTCGCAGTCGGTGCGCATCTATCGTTCACGATTCGGTTCACTCCAGCGACTACGACGCCTGGCTCGATCAGCGGCAGCGTCGTCGTGACCACGGACGATCCAGCGCACCCGACGTTGTCGATCCCGATCACCGGAACGATCGGCGCCGCGAACGTGACGATTGGTTCGAGCGCACTAGATTTCGGCGGCGTTGCCACGGACAACCGGACATCGCCGGACTCCGCGGACCGGACGCTGACTATCGGCAACACCGGCAGCTGTGGCTTGAGCCTCGCGTCGCTGACGATAGGCGGTGCGAATGCAGGCGACTTTTCGATTATCGGCGCGCCCGTGCTGCCTGTGTCGATCGGTACCGGCAGCAGCCTGACGCTGACGATTCGCTTCAATCCGTCGGCAGCCGGTCCGCGCGTCGCAACACTGACGGTAGGCACGAGCGACCCGGCCAATCCGAGCGAAGTGGTCGCTCTGAGCGGAACCGGTTTGCTGCCGGCCGTACAGACATCGTCCAACGCATTGACGTATCCGCCGACGGTCATCCAGTCTCAGGCACCAGGCTACCCCGGTATGACCCAGGGGCTGACCATCACCAATGTCGGCCAGGCTGAACTGATCGTCGACTCGATGACGACCTCGGGTGCGCCGTACGCGGCGCCGGCGGCAACGGTTCCACCGGCACGCTTTGCGACCAGCGATCACTTCAACGAGCCGGTGACGTTCGCGCCGACCGGCGTGGGCAAGTTCACAGGCAACTTCAATTTGGCCGACAACAATCCGGAAGGCGTCGTGTCGGCGAACGTTGCGCTGTGCGGCGAAGGCGTGTTGCGCGGCATTCGCGTGCTTGCGGTCAACAACGCGGGAACGCCGCTGGCGCAGATCGCGAAGCTGCACCTGCAATCCAAGGGCACCGCACAGAGTGTCAACATCAATGCGCAGAATCTGCCATTGAGCGGCGTGCCGACCTCGTGCAATGCCTCCGCGCAAAAGCAATACGAGAACCAGGGACTGCCGGCAACAGATACCGCCAATCAGCGCAGCTCGTACTATACGCTGGCGGTAACTGCCGGCGGCAAGTCGACGACGATCACCTTCCCACTCGGGGTATCCGAGTTCAAGACGATCGTTGTTACTGTGAAGTGACTTGAGAGTTCGGGGCGAAGCGGGCATACCGCTTCGCCCTTTTTCTTCCAGAGGCGAGCGAATCATCCTCGGCCGACGTCTGATCGAGTCGCGCATGCCGCGCGGAGCGAGCACGTAGCGTGTGCATCAGAAACGGCACGACCAAGGTGACTCCGACGAGCCAATGCACCAGGCGTGCGGCGTTGCGCAGCGCATCGTCGCCGGCGTAATACAGCAGGTACCCGCTCGCGGCAAGAACCACGAACAGCGCGATCAGCAGTATGCCGCTGATGCGCCGCTTCGGTCGCGCCAGACCCGTGCGTACATGCAGCGCCCAGATGAGTCCGCCGAGCCACAGCGAAGCAAATGCGGCCGCGCCGTGCAGGCGCAGCCACCAGGCTTCGAGCGGATGCGGTTCCGCGCCGAACTCGCCCCGACGCAT
This sequence comes from Pseudomonadota bacterium, assembly GCA_043746455.1. GTDB lineage: Bacteria > Pseudomonadota > Gammaproteobacteria > Xanthomonadales > Rhodanobacteraceae > Rudaea. The sequence continues at coordinate 9,957 of JAYTQX010000043.1, read as the reverse complement.
CAGGAAATAGTGGAAAATGAGCCAAAGTACACCGCTGAGCCAGGCCGCGACGAGGATGCCGTAGACCAAGCGGCGATGCGAGCGCGACAGGCGCCCGCTGTGCTGCGGCCCCGCATGCGCATGCATGTGGGCATGGCGCCTCTTCATGCGGCCAGCCCCAATCCGCGCCAACCGTGACGCGCGCTATGCGTGGCGACTTGCGCGCCGTAAGCGGCGAGCACGCGTTGCGCCAGCGCCGGTTCGGCGGCGAACGCGACCTTGGTCAAGGCATCGGCGATCATGCAGCGATCCGCGATCACGCTCGCGGACGAGAACGTGCCGACCGGGGCTTTGGTGCGACCATGCAGATGCGCGCCGACCCAACGTCCATGGCGATGTTTCCTCGTCGTCAAACCCGCGCTACTCGCCAACGCAGCATTCGCAATCGCAACGACACCCGCGGCATCAAGGCAGGCGCCACGTAGATGCACAATCTCCTCACGCGGGCCGGCGACACGCAGATCGCCGCCGGCGTTGACCATCGCCTGCGCCGCACCGGCCTCGAGTAGCACGTCGATCGCCCGATCGACCGCATAGCCTTTCGCGATGCCACCTAGATCCAGCCAGAGTGGGCGGCGCAGACGTACCCGGTCGCCATCGAGCAATTCGATATCGCGCCAGTTCGCAAGCGGATCGGGCGCGAATGGTGAATCCGGGCGCGGCAGCATTCCCCATGCGACGGCCTGCGCGGCAATCGTCGGGTCGAAGCAGCCCGCGGAAACTTCGGCGACCTCTAGTGCGCAGCGCAGCACCGCAGCCGTTCGCAAATCGACTTCGACGACTGTGCCGACCTCGGCAGCGTGCAGTCGTGACAGATCGCTTGCCGATTCATGGAAACTCATGCAGCGATGGACGGCTTGAATTTCAGCAAACGTCTTCTCGGTCGCGGCAACTGCGCGTGCTTCGTCCAGCCCTTCAACACGCATCTCGACCAGGGTGCCGAGGCATGGGCGAGCGCGCCGTACGCCGATGCTCATCCCGCCCCCGATGCCGGGGGCTGCAACGCGACTTTGTACAGTCTCAGCAAACGTTGCACACCTTCGGTGAGATGGCGGCAGGACAGCGTCGCGCCGGAGATGTTCTTGATCCAGCCGCTTAGCGCCGGCGCGTCGGCTGCGGTCTTGCCGGCAAACTGTTTGCGCCATGCCGGCAAGCGAATCTCGCTGCCGTGCGATTCGCGATAGTCGAGCACTTCCACCGAGATGACCGTGCCGTCGCCGTCCAGCGCCAGCGCATAGGTAATCAACTCGCTTTTGCCGATCACCTGATCGACGATCAGCCAGCCCAGCGATTTGTCGCCCGCGCGCGCCTGAAAAATCTGCGGCGACCAGCCCGCCGCCGCGCCGAGTGCGCTCGCCGTGGCGGCGTCCGGAGCCGGCACGGCGCGAAACTCGCTTGCGGTGGCGAAGGCTGCGGTTTGCGCCTGCCGCACGGTCACGTACTGCGTCGCATAGGCTATCTGTGCCACCGACGCGGCGGCGGCACCTACGGGAATCAGCCAACGCACTTGCATGGAGACCTCGCTTTAGCTTCCAACCCGATTCAGAACTGATAGCCAAGACCCAGATCGAAGCGATTGCCGTAACCCAGAAGCAGATCGTCGTATTTGAAATTCTGGTAGTCGATCTTGAACACGATATTCGGATTCAGATAGTAGTTCGCGCCAACCGTCCATACGCGCTCGGTCGGCAGGGACGGCGTACCAAATCCGCTCTGCTGCGCGGCATACGCGGCACCGGTATTGAACATTTCGTAACGAGCGAACGGCGCAAGACTGGATTCGTTGCCCCACTCCAGCGCGCGCCAGGCACCCTGCACGTAACCGCCCCAGAACGTTTTTGGCACCGGCGTCGGCTCGCCGACGAACTGCAGATTCAACGCCTGCGTATTGCTGATCGTGCCGCGAGTATACAAAGCGGAAAAATCGAACGGCCCCGGCTGCCAGCGCACATGCGCTTCGCCAAGGAGCAGGCGCGAACTATCGACGGGCAACGCCGTATCGCCCTGCCCGATCTTGCCGGTAAACATGCCGCCGCCGACAGTGAGCCCCGGGATGCCCTGCCAGCTTGCCGCGGCATACACGGAAGGGTCGCGCGCCTTGGCCAACTGCAATTCCTGGTGGATGCTGCCAAGCGGCGAGGCGCGGCCTTCTTCGGAGGCGGGATCCCAGGCGCCCAGGTTCGGTCCGGTGCCGATACCGACGTTCCAGTTCAGGCCCGTATCGGTACTGCCATACGCGGCCACGCCGCCTTCACGCCAAGTCGTCGGAATGATCGCCTGCTCGACGAAGTTGCGCTCGACGCCGTAGAAATTGCTCGGCTCATGATGTTCGTTGAGCAGGCCGAGCGGCACCAGCGTCAGGCCGACGCGCACTCCATAGTTGGCGCCCAGCGCGTGCTCGACATAAAGCTGTTCGACCTCGGATTCACCCCGGTCCGTGCTGGACGCGACCGCATGTTCCCATTCGAGCTCGCCATACACGCGCGTCGACTCATCGAAGACGTGATTGAAGCCGATCACGGCGCGGGTCAGATCCGCTTGCGCATCCGCCGCGCGCGCCGTCGGACGGTTATAGTCGAGCTGGCCGTAACCCCACAGCGTGGTGTTCTGGCCAACGGCAAATCCCGGGCTTGCCGGTGCCGACGCGGCGTTCGATGTCACCGGCGGACTCGCTGCCGCCGCTACTGCCGTTGCGATCGGCGCAGGCGTCTGTACGCGCTCGGCCTGCATCTGCCGCAAGACGCTCCTGAGTTCGGCAACTTCGCTGCGCAAAGCGTCGACTTCTGCTTTCAAGGCCGCGTCGTCCGCATGCGCGACAGGCGCGAGCGCAAGCAACAGCGCTGTGCAAAGAGGTTTCAGCTTGGTTGAACGGATAGACACGGGCAACATCTCGCGGTTGGTGCCATCCCAACGTCCTTCAACCGCTTTGGAGTTGAAGTTTAGAAATGGATACGACTACAGATATAAATGATAATGATTCTTATTATGTATAGCAACAACTACAGGAACAACGCGTTCGCGCATCGTGCAACCACCCTTTCATGGCCAAGGTTTTCTGCCGATGCGCGGCGACCAAGCCATCAAGAACGCCTTCTGCAGATCTGTGCCGGCATGGACTGACTGCGTTAACGCGATGACGCTCGACTAGTCGGCGCACATCCAGACTCAACTTCTGGGTCCGCGTGCTACGCGCGAAGCGTTCCAATATGCTAGTCATCGGAGTGGCTGCCGGAATACGCGAGGCGCCACAGGGGAGGACAAGCCATGAATGTGAACGATGCCCTGCAACTTGCGCAGACGGTCATGATCGTACTCGGCGGCGGACTTGCGCTTTGGCAACTTCGCCAATCGGAACAGAACCGCAATCGCGACGCCGCTCTGCAGATGTTGCGCTCGTTCCAGACGGCCGAATTTTCACGCGGGGTGGAAACGCTGTTCAACCTGCCCGACGGGCTGGACAAGCCTGCTCTGGAGGCACAAGTCGGCGCGCGCATGGGCGACCTGTATGTGGTCCTGACCACGCTCGAAAGCATGGGCGTGCTGGTCTATCGGCGCGAAATCCCCATCGACATGGTCGACGATTTCTTCAGCGGTCCGATCGTGCTGACCTGGCGCAAGTGTGGACCCTACATTCAGGCGTTGCGACGCGAGACGGGGCGCGAAACCATCGCCGAATGGGTGCAATGGCTGGCAGAAAGGTTCGGCGATATTGAGCGCAAGCAAGAGCCGACACCGGCCTACATCGCCCACCGCGACTGGCGACGCGCGCGTCGCTGAAAAGGCGCATGGCTCCATCGGCCGAAATCGTGGGCGCTATCTATTGTCTCGCGTATACACCTGCGCATTTTCCACTTTTATCGGGAACGTGGCGATCGGCTCGTAGGCTGGCGGGCACATCGCCGCGCCATTGCGCACATCGAAGCGCGCACCGTGACGCGGGCATTCGACCTCGTGGCCGTGGATTTCCCCGCCTGCAAGTTCGCCGCCGTCGTGGGTGCACACGTCCTCGACCGCGTAGAGTTCTCCATCGATATTGAACACCGCGACAGCGGTATCGCCATCCCAGGCGACCTTGAACTCACCCGGCAGCAATTCGGATTGCGCGCAGACGCGGACCCAGCGCTGTGCGGACGCCTCGCTCACAGCATCTTTGCGAGCAATTCGAACCGCAAGTCGTCCCTTTTGGGTATTCCGAACCGCTCATCCCCGTAAGGAAACGGTTTATAGACGCCCGTGCGCCGGTAGCTGCGCCGTTCGTACCATACGATCAGGTCGTCGCGGATTGAGATCACGGTCATCTGCATTTCGCGGCAATGGAATTCCACACGCGCAACACGCTCGGCTTCGACCATCATGCACTTGCCGACACCGACGCCCTGCAAAACCGGATCGACCGCGAACATGCCGAAGTGACACGCATCGCCCTGCTTTTCTATATGGCAGCAGGCGAGCAATCGCCGTCCGCTCTCGGCCAGTAGAACGCGGCTTCCCGCCTTGCCGATCGCGTCGGCGACGCCCGTGGGGTCGACGCGCTGACCATCCAGCAAATCGGCTTCGGTGGTCCAGCCCTTGCGGCTGACATCGCCGCGGTACGCCGATTCCACCAAGGCGACAATCGCGGGAATATCGGCAGGCACGGCATCGCGAAAGCTGGTCACCATTTCGGTCGGCGGGTCAACGCGGGAAGTCACACGCAGGTTCCTTCGGTAGTGGTTTTGCCGCGGCCGGCCAGCGCCGCGCGCAAGGTGGCAAACGCTAAAAGTGCGCATTTTCTACGCGTAGGATAGCGCGCGAGCGCGCCCAGCGCATTCAAATCGCCGAGCCCATCGTCGCGTTCGATCTCGCCGGCGACCACACGCGCGAAACTGTATTCCATGCTCGCAATTTCCGCTGCGCCAAGCCGGACCGCGCGCTCGCTGAGCATCGACGCGGTCGCGCGCGCGATCGCACAGCCTTCGCCGCGAAAACGGATATCGACGATGCACGAGTCGATCACGCGCAATTCGACACGCAAGGCATCGCCGCAAAGCGGATTGCTGCCATCGGCGGCATGCGTATGCGCCGCAAGCGCGCCGAAATTGCGCGGTGCGCGACTGTGGTCAAGCACAATTTCCTGGTACAGCGCGGCAGTGGTCATGGGCCGATTCTACTATTCCGCCGCATTGGCGCACGATCAGGCGAGCAGTTTTCGCACTCTTTCGATGGCGACCACGAACGTATCGACCTCGGCGCGCGTGTTGTAGAACGACAGCGAGGCGCGTGCGGTCGCGGGTACGCCGTAGAACTGCATCAGCGGATGCGCGCAATGATGGCCGGAGCGTACCGCAACGCCCTCGTGATCGAGCAAGGTCGCCAGATCGTGCGCGTGCACGCCATCGATCAGGAACGACAGGACCGCGGCCTTGTGCGCTGCTTCGCCGAACAGGCGCAGGCCGGGCACGGATTTCAATGCGTCCGTCGCATAGGCAAGCAGATCGCGTTCGGCGGCGCCGATGCGATCCAGTCCGAGATCGTTGACGTAATCGATCGCTGCGCCGAGACCGACGAAGCCGGCGATATTCGGCGTGCCGGCTTCGAACTTGTGCGGCGGATCGGCAAACGTGGTCTTGTCGAAGCTGACCGTCCTGATCATTTCGCCACCGCCGAAAAACGGCGGCATCTCTTCGAGCAATTCCCTGCGCGCCCATAGTGCGCCGGTGCCGGTCGGCCCGAACAGCTTGTGTCCGGTCAGCGCGTAGAAATCGCAACCGAGCGCCTGCACGTCGATCGGCAGATGCGGCGCGGCCTGCGAGCCGTCGACGAGCAGCGGAATTCCGCGCGCACGACAGGCTTTCGCCAGTTCGCGCACCGGATTGATCGTGCCGAGCACATTGGAGACGTGGGTGACGCCGGCGAGCTTTACGCGCGGCGTCAAACGCGCGATGAATTCCTCGACGATCAATTCGCCGCTGCGCGTGATCGGTGCAGCGACGACTTTCGCACCGCAGCGTTCGGCGACCAACTGCCACGGCACGATATTCGCGTGGTGTTCCATCGTGGTGACGAGAATCTCGTCGCCCGCTTGCAGGTGCGGCAGCGCATAACTGTAGGCGACCAGGTTGATCGCCTGCGTCGTGCCGCTGACCAACACGACCTCGTCGCGCGATTTTGCATTGACGAAGCGCGCGAGCTTGTCGCGCGTGGCCTCATACGCGGCCGTCGCTTCCTCGCCGAGCGCATGCACTGCACGCGAGACATTCGCATTGAATTCGCGGTAGTAGCGATCGACCGCCTCGATCACGACCGCGGGTTTTTGCGCGGTATTGGCGTTGTCGAAATAGATCAGCGGCTTGCCGTGAACCTGGCGCGACAGCAGGGGAAAATCCGCACGTGCGCGCAACGGATCAAGCGGCGTCCGATTGGACGACTCTGGCGGCGCGTGTTCGCGATCCTGCGGGCGCGCATTCATATGTTGGCTCCTTCCGGCATGCGCGGCGCGAGTAATGCGGAAATATGCTCGCGCAACGGCGCCAGTGGCAACTGGTCGAGCACGGCTTCGCAGAACGCCGTCAGCAAGAGCCGCTTCGCATCGGCCACGAGAATTCCGCGCGAACGCAGATAAAACAGCGCGCGCTCGTCTAGCTGGCCGACGGTTGCGCCATGCGCGGCCTTGACTTCGTCGGCGTAAATTTCCAGCACCGGCTGCGTATCGATTTCCGCCTGCGCCGACAGCAGCAGGTTCTTGTTCGACAGCTTCGCATCGGCGCCGTCTGCGCCTGCGGCGACCGTGATCGCGCCGTGAAACACACCGCGCGCGCGTTGATCCGCCACTCCGCGCCAGACGATATCGCAGGCGGTGTCGCGCGCGACGTGGCGAACATCCAGGTGCGTATCCGCGTGCGCACGTCCGCGCAGCGAGAACACGCCGCGCGAATCGAAGCGCGCCTGCGCGCCGATCAATTCCACACCGAGATCGAAACGTTGCAGACGGCTGCCGAGAATCGCATGCGTGGTGCGATATGCCGCAGCGCGATCGACCGCAACTTGCACGCGCCGAACCAGCGAAACCGAATCGGGCAGGTCGCTCAGCGTAGTCATCTGCAGATCGGCCTGCGCATCGACCCGGATTTGCGACCTCAGCGCGCCGAGCACGTCGGCACCCGCACCACCGACATGCTGCTCGATCAGCGCGCCGCGGCCGCCGTGCACTCGAATATCGCTGATTGCCTGCCAGCGGCTGGGAGAGTCCGTCGCCACGTTTGCGTAAACCAGATGCAATAGCGGGTTCCCCGCGCCTGCGGAGATGGACAACACGAGCTTGTTGTCCGCCTCATGCCGAATCGCCACATTCGCCGCGACCTGGCTGATATCCGAATGCGCCGGCGAAAACGTGCCATTGACGAACACCAGCCGCCGTCCCTGCGTGTGCGGCCACGCATAGCGTTCGCGCAAGGACGCCGGCAATTCGGCCCGCGCGTTCGCGGCGATGAAATCCTGCTGCGACAAGGCGCGCAAAGCGGTCTTGCTGTAGCGCCAGGACTCGTCGCGCGCGCGGGCATCGCCCCTGCCGAACTCGTCGAGCAAAGCCGCGTTCATCTCATGCCGCTCCCGCGAGTTTGCGTTCGGCGATCCAGGCGTAACCATGTTCCTCAAGCTTGTGCGCGAGCGTCGCATCGCCTGATTCGACGATACGGCCGTCGGCCAGCACATGCACGAAATCCGGCACGATGTAGTCGAGCAGGCGCTGGTAATGCGTGATGACGAGGAACGCGCGCGCGGGATCGCGCATCGCATTGACGCCATCGGCCACCAGCTTCATCGCATCGATGTCGAGGCCCGAATCGGTTTCGTCGAGGATTGCAAGCTTGGGCTCTAGCACCGCCATCTGGAAAATCTCGTTGCGCTTCTTCTCGCCGCCCGAAAACCCTTCGTTGACCGCGCGGTGCAGCAACTCGTCTTTCAGATGCAGCACGGCAAGCTTCTCGCGCACGCGCTTGAGGAACTGCATCGAATCGAGCTCGGTCTCTCCGCGATGCTTGCGCTGCGCATTCAGCGCCGCGCGCAGGAAATAGGTGTTGTTGACACCCGGAATTTCGACCGGATACTGGAACGCGAGAAACACGCCTTCCGCCGCACGCGCTTCGGGTTCGAGTTCGAGCAGATTCCTGCCGTTGTATTCGACTGTGCCCTGCGTGACCTCATAGCCTTCGCGCCCTGCCAGCACATTACCCAACGTGGACTTGCCCGCACCGTTCGGCCCCATGATCGCGTGCACTTCGCCGGCCTTCGCTTCGAGCGAAAGGCCCTTCAGGATTTCCTTGCCCGCGACGCGGACGTGGAGATTTTCAATCTTGAGCATTGTCGGTCTACTCGATGGTTCCGGCGTCCGCGCGGCGGCGCAGAACGACGTGTGTGAAAGGTTGTTCGCTGCCCGCCGGCGTCACGTGCACATGCCGGCTCGCGCCAACTTGCTCGAACGCAAGTGCGAATTCGGCCGCAAGCTCGATCTCGCCATACCGGCAAACGGGCAGTCCGCTGCAGCGTTCCGGCCCGTCCGGCGCAAACGTCGCGATCACTGCGTGGCCACCGACGCGTACCGCGCGCACGAGTGCCGAAACATAGCGCTCGCGCTCGATCGCATTGATGAGAAAATGAAATACGGCACGATCGTGCCAAAGCGCATAGTGGGCGGCGGGCAGTTCGACCTCGCTCACGTCGCCGGCTATCCAGCGCACTTTGCCCGCATCCGCGCCGAGTCGCCGCTGAGCTTCGGCGAGTGCGATCTGCGACAGGTCGAGCACCGAAACATCGCGAAAGCCGCGCGCAAGCAGATCATCGACCAGGGTCGCACGTCCACCACCGACATCGAGCAGAGGTGCGTCCGGCGGCAGTCCAAGTGCATCGATCAGGCGCAGCGATTCGTCGAGATGCGCGCGATACCAGCTTGTCTGCGCCTCGGTCTTTTCGCGATAAACCATATCCCAATGGAGCTGTCGCGCCGTATTCATCCGACTGCACCTTCCAGCGACACTTCCAGCAGCTTCTTCGCCTCGACCGCAAACTCCATCGGCAGCTCGCGGAACACTTGTTTGCAGAAGCCGTCGACGATCATCGATACCGCGTCTTCCTCGCCCAAACCCCGACTGCGGCAGTAGAACAACTGGTCGTCGGAGATCTTCGAGGTGGTCGCTTCGTGCTCGACGATCGCACCGGGATTCTTCACCTCGATGTAGGGGAAGGTGTGCGCGCCGCACTGCTTGCCGATCAGCAGCGAGTCGCACTGGGTGTAGTTGCGCGCGCCATCGGCACCTTTCTCGACCTTGACCAGGCCGCGGTAGGTGTTCTGCCCGCGCCCGGCGCTGATGCCCTTCGAAATGATCTTCGACTTGGTGTTGCGGCCGATGTGGATCATCTTGGTGCCGGTGTCGGCCTGCTGGCGATGGTGGGTCAGCGCGACCGAGTTGAACTCGCCGACCGAATCGTCGCCGCGCAGCACGCAGCTCGGGTATTTCCAGGTGATCGCCGAGCCGGTCTCGACCTGGGTCCACGAGATCTTGCTGCGCGCGCCGCGGCAGTCGCCGCGCTTGGTGACGAAGTTGTAGATGCCGCCGACGCCGTTCTCGTCGCCCGGATACCAGTTCTGCACGGTCGAATACTTGATCGAGGCCCGCGTCAGTGCCACCAGCTCGACCACCGCCGCATGCAGCTGGTTCTCGTCGCGCATCGGCGCGGTGCAGCCCTCGAGATAGGACACCTGGCTGTCGTCCTCGGCGATGATCAGCGTGCGCTCGAACTGCCCGGTGTTCAGCGCGTTGATGCGGAAATAAGTGGAGAGCTCCATCGGGCAGCGCACGCCGCGCGGGATGAACACAAAGCTGCCGTCGGAAAATACCGCCGAGTTCAGCGCCGCGAAGTAGTTGTCGCCCGTCGGCACCACGC
>JAYTQX010000042.1:0-6882 GCA_043746455.1 Pseudomonadota bacterium | reverse complement strand
GCACCTCGTCCAGAGGTGACAATCGCGGAAATGTTGCGCGTCTTGAAGCCAAAAGGACGAATTGCATTTTCAACGTGGCCCCCGGAACTCCTAGTCGGTCAGATGTTCGGGCTCATCGCAAAGTACCTGCCACCCCCAGTTGGCGTAGAGACTACGCTCGCCCGTGGCAATTCCGGTCAGCCTCTGAAACAGATCGTAGTCGACGAGGAAATCCATGCCCGCGCCGGAGAGCCGCTCTACCGGCTTGCGCCGGATTCGGTTGTGCCGTGAAGCTCTTGCTTGATCGGCTTGATCTTCGCGAGGTTCTCCGGCTTCTGTCGCGCCTCCCAAAGGTCTAGCGCGGTCTGCATGCGCAGCCAGCTTTCTGGCGACGTGTTCAGCAGCTTGCCGACACGCAGCGCAATCTCTGCCGACAATCCGCGCTTTTCCAGCAGCAGCTCGGACACGGTGAGACGGCTCACAGCCATGCGCTTGGCAAACTCGGTTTGCGTCATGCCCAGCGCTGGCAGCACGTCCTCGCGCAGGATCGCGCCGGGGTGCGTCGGCTTGCGGTTGGGGTCTCGTAGGCTTTTCATCAGTGGTAATCCTCAATCTGCACGTCTACGGCGTCCTCGCCGTCAAATCGGAATGTCAGCCGCCAATTACCGGACACCGACACCGAGTACGTTCCCTTGCGCTGGCCTTTCAGTTCGTGGAACTTGTAACCCGGCAGGTTCATGTCCTGCGGCTGTGTTGCGCTATCCAGTCGATCAAGCATGCGCTCCAAGCGGTCTGCGAACTTCGCCGGGATGCCGCGATGATCGCTCTGCGTGAAAAACCGCTCTACGCCGCGGTGCCTGAACGTCCGTATGACCATATGAGTAATTTACTAGATTACAGTGTAATTGAAATGATTACACACTGTCAAGTTCACAACGCCAGCGTCGCCAGCGCCTTGGCCGCATGCTCTTGTTGCAAGTGGCCGTAGTGCTTCTCAATCATGGCGACGCTGGTGCCGCTCACCTTCGCCACGGTTAGTAGGTCAAGCCCACCCATCACCAAGTCCGTTATGGTCGAGTGTCGGAGGGCGTAGGTTGTTGTTCCAACCGGCAGTTTGTTGTCTTCAACCGCAACCGCATCCTTGATAGCGTCATTCCAGTTGTCCTTTGTCCAAGGCGAGCCGTCCGCCTGTGCGAACAGGGGCGCCGCAGGGAGCTTGCTCTTGGTTAGCTCTTTGAACAAACCAACCGTCGCGACTGGAAGCAGAATGCTGCGTGACTTGCCGTTCTTGTCGCGCGATATCACAAGTTGGTTGCGGCGCGCGTCGAAGTCGGCAACGGTCAACGCGGCCATCGCTCCGGGGCGCAACGGCAACGCGCATAGGCCACGCACGAATGCCCCTGCATCGACCGGCAGATCGGCGAGTAGAGCGCGGCGCTGGTCGCGGTCAAGGTACAGGTCGCGACGCGATCCTGCGCCCTCGTAGGGTTTCAACGGCGCTTCCCATGCAAGCGGGGTCAGCACGTCACCTTTTTCAAGTGCCAAGTTCAGCGCTGCGCGGAAGGGCACCATGTCACGGTTGACGGTTGCCTTGGCGCGCGGCTTGGTCACGATGCGGCCCTTCTTCGTCCGTGTAACCTTTGCCGGCAGTTTTTCAAGGCGCGTGCGCCACTCCTCGACTTGCTTCTTGGTCAATTTTTGCAAGCGCACACGCGCGACAGGATCGTTGTAGACGTATTGCGCGAACCGACGGCGTACTTCCTTCGCCTTGGCCTCACTCTCCAGCTCGATCTTGTCAGCGTAGCGCTCGCAGGCTTGCTTGACTGAAAGCATTTCGCGGGAGCCACCTCCGGTCAGGTGGTCGAACCATGCGTCCGCAGCCTTCTTGGCTGCACCGTAACGCTCGTTCGGCGGCATGGTCGCGAAGTCACCGAGCGACTTTGATGGGCGCTCCGGGTGTGTATCGGGATCATAGAAGCGGGCGATCCAGGTCGAGCCCTTGCCCGACTCCAAAATGCGGACACCGAGATAGCGGCCGGCACCGAGTTTTTGCCAATACGGTTCTCGACGCGGCTTGAGCCGATCTCGGTTTCGCACCGTAGAAAGGTCCATGTTCGCCTCCCGGAAGCAGATGTATGGAAAGCGTATGGAAAACAAAGGCGCACGTCAAGGGAACTATGCCGGACGACAATTTGGCTTAGTTATGCGGTTTCTGTACTTTGGCGGATGCCGACGGACAGCCTACTTCCGCCTTCGAGAGGTAGAAGTCGGGGGTTCGAATCCTCTCACCCCGACCAATATCAAGGTCAAAAGCCACCGCCATGCGGTGGCTTTTTCATTTTTATCTTCAGCTTTTCCATGTACAAAAAACGCCCGGCATGCCGGGCGTTTTCGTTTTTGCGAGTGGATCGAGCCGGCTTACTTGCAGGCCTTGCCGCCCGAAGCGTGCGCACCAGCCTTCTCGGCGTCGGCGGCGCTCATGTAAGAGCCTTCCTTGGTCTTGCCGTACCACTCGTCACCCTGGCAGTGGTAAACCTTGGTGTTCGTGTTCACCCAGACCAGGCCCGCACCGCCACCAGGCTTCTGCGCGATGTCCTTGGCTGGTGTCGGAGTCTCATGCTTTTCCTTCGTCGTCGCAGCGGTTGCTGCTGGCGCAGCTGCGACGGCGGTCTTGGCCGGCGCAGGAGCCGCAGCTGGCGTGGCCGCTGCCGCCGCCTTCTTGGACTTCTTGGTCTTCTTGGTCGTGGCCGTGTCGTCGCTTGCTGCCGCGGGAGCGGCCGCAGCCGTGGTGCTCTTGGCCGCCGTCTTGTCCATCCACTCCTTCACGCCCTGATGTCCCTTGCAGGCGCCCTTGTGCGTCGTGCCGTCGAAATATGTGCCGTCTTTGCACAATGCCGTGTGGGCAGCAGCCTCTTGCGCATAGGCTCCCTGACAGAGCAGCAGCGCCCCCACTCCTAATGCAACCGAAACCAACAACGATTTCATGCCCGTCTCCAAAAGTTGATGTGATGCGCGTATTTTTTACTGCGCCGCGCGACGCAGAGAATGACAGACGTTTCGGCGCTGTCAATGATCGCCTGCAACGCTATTCAGCTGCTTCCCGAGTTGCGTTCAGTTAGCGCCGGCAAGTGTTAATTTTGTCCTAATTGGACTGGCGGATTTTCGATGACCTGCCAGCCGTAACGGTCGAATATCAGCAAACCCAAGTGTGTGCGTGCGAGTTTCGCATAACCTAGACGTGGCAGGTGGTTCTGCGCAACCTGTAGCGAAGCGGCCAGATCACCACCCGCCTGCCTCCAGCGGACGTCCTGCACAGGCTGTTCCGAGAGCACATCCGTGGCGACGCTGTCACCGGGTGCGGCGAGACGCAGGCACCAGCGCAGGTGTTGCTCTTCGCCCTCCAGCAACAGCTGCAGTTGCAGACCGCTGGCGCGACCACGCAGATCCGCACGAATGCGCAGCTCCAATTCCCCGGGTGAACGAAAACGGGCACGCAGCGGGTGATCGACCCGGACCGAGGCCGGCGTCGACATCGAATGGTAGCGCTCGGCGGCGTCGGCATATGCCAGAAAACGCTCGCCGCTGAGACGCATCTGCGTCGCATGCTGCCCGATCGCACTGCGCTTCTGTTCGCGCCAGGTTGCGTCGATCTCGAATGCAACCGCGCCCGCCTGTGCGGCTTCGCCATGCACGGAATAGATCAGGCATCGCGGCGTAGCGCCGGCACGCAAGAGTGCCACCCGCAGCGCGATATGCACGGCGCTGTGATCCGGATGCCGATCCTCAAGTGCCGGCAACGCGATCAGAGTCGGCTGGAATTCGTCGATCTGTTCGCGCAGACGCGTCGGCAAACCGTCCGCATCATGCATGAGCAAGCCGGTCAGACCGGTATCCGGCAGCCCGAAGAAACATCGCTGGCCAACGTCCACGCCCAGCACATCGAGCGCGGCTTGTGCCTCTTCACGACGGCGTGCGCCCCAACGCGTACGCGCAGCGCTATCGATGCGCCAGCGCTTTTCGATCCAGCGCTGCGGCCAGGGATTGTTGTCGCCATCGGTGACCACGACCACGCGCCGCGCCGCACCCGCAGCGCGCGCCGCGAGCAACAGGCCGCCGCAGGCGATCGCCTCATCGTCGGGATGCGGTGCCAATACCAGCACCCGGTCGGCCGCGTTCAGACGCAGGACTTCAGACATCGAAGGTGCTGCTACAGCGCCGCGGACGATGCATGACGCACCTGGCCGGCACCGCGCACGACATAGCGCTCGATGGTCAGCGATTCCGCGCCCATCGGACCGTAGGCGTGCAGGCGCGTGGTCGAAATACCGATCTCGGCGCCAAGACCCAGTTCGCCGCCGTCGGAAAACCGCGACGAGGCATTCACCAGCACCACGGCCGAGCGCAGCGCATGCACGAATTTTTCCGCAGCGGCATCCTCGCGTGTCGCGATCACTTCGGTGTGATCCGAGCCGAAGCGGCGGATATGCGCGATCGCCGCGTCGAGGTCGTCGACTACGCGCACGGCCAGAATCAAATCAAGAAACTCGGCGGCGTAATCTTCATCGGTTGCCGCCAGCATGTCGGGTACCAACTCGCGGCTGCGCGCACAGCCACGCAGTTCGACACCGCGATCGCGTAATTGCGCTGCCACGCGCGGCAAAAAAGTCGAAGCAATATTGGCATGAATCAGCAGGGTTTCCAACGCATTGCAGGCGGACGGACGCGTGGTCTTGCCGTCGATCGCCAGGCGCAGGGCGGCATCCTCGTCGGCGCCGCGGTCGACGTACAGATGACACACGCCTTGATAATGCTTGATCACCGGCACGCGCGCATGCTCGGCGACGAAGCGGATCAGGCCGACACCACCGCGCGGAATCAGTAGATCGACGATGTCGGTGAGCTGCATCATTTGCAGCATCGTTTCGCGGCTAAGGTCTTCGACCAGGGTAATCGCGGCCTCCGGCAGATCATTTGCACGCAAGGTGCTGCGAAGCACAGCGGCGATAGCGCGATTGCTTTCGAAGGCTTCGGAGCCGCCGCGCAGCAGCACCGCATTGCCCGCATAGAAACACAGTGCAGCGGCGTCGGCGGTCACGTTCGGACGCGCTTCGTAGATCATCGCGATCAGACCGAGCGGAATGCGCACGCGTTCGATCACCAGCCCGTTTGCGCGCTCGTCGCGGCGCGTGATTTGTCCAACCGGATCGGGCAAGGCGGCCACGTCGCGCACGGCCGCGGCAACGCCGGCGAGGCGCGCAGCATCCAGACGCAGGCGGTCGATCATTGACGCCGACAAGCCCTTGGCCTGCGCGGCTTCGACATCGCGCGCGTTCGCGACGAGGATCGCCGGCGCCGGCGCTTCGATCGCCGCCGCCATCATCTCCAGAATGCAGCGTTTTGCAGAAGTGGACAATACGGCAATCGCGGCACCGGCATCACGACAGGCCATGGCGATCTCGCCGATCTTCGACGACGCTGTCGCGCCGGAGCGCGCGCCCGTGGCGGATATGTTCATGCCAAGGCCTCGGCCAGTGCGACCAGATCGTCGCGGCGCACGACGGTATCGCCATAACTGAAGCCAAGTATACTCTCGATATCGCGCGACTGACAGCCGGCGATACGCCGCACTTCGCTCGCGTTGTATTGGGTGAGACCGCGCGCGACCGGGCTCGCGGCATCGTTTTCAAGGCGCACGATCTCGACGATATCGCCGCGCGCGAACTCGCCATCCGCACCCACGATACCGCCGGGCAGCAGCGACTTGCCGTTGATCAGCGCGCGCGCCGCGCCCGCATCGATGCGGATCGCGCCGCCCGATCCCGGTGCGTGGCGCAACCAGTATTTGCGCGCGGCAAGCCGGGTGGTCGCCGCGGCGAAACGCGTACCACGAAAGCTGCCGTTGGCGAGTTGGGCAACGGTCGGCGCCGCGGTGCCATTGAACAGGACCGTGGTGATGCCCGCATTCGCGGCCTTGGTCGCCGCCTCCAGTTTGGTGCGCATACCGCCAGTGCCGTGCGTGCTGCCGGCCTCACCCGCCATCGCGAGAATCTGCGGAGTCACCGCATCGACAGCTTCGATCGGCCGCGCGTCGGGGTGCAGCTGCGGATGCGCGCTGTAGAGGCCATCGACGTCGCTGGCGATCAGCAGCAGATCCGCGTCGACGAGCGCGGCGACGATCGCGGCAAGATTGTCGTTGTCGCCAAGCTTTAATTCCTCGACCGCGACGGTATCGTTTTCGTTGACCACCGGTACGGCGCGCAGGCGCAGCAGTTCGAGCAAGGTGTTGCGCGCGTTCAAATAGCGCCGGCGATTGCGCAGATCGTCGTGCGCGAGCAGCACTTGTGCGACCGGCGCATCGAGCAGGCTTTGCCAGAGCGCAATCATGCGCGTCTGACCGAGTGCAGCCAGCGCCTGACGCTGCACCAAGCCACCGGCCAGCGCATCCGCGGCCACGCGCGCGCGCCCGGCCGCGACTGCGCCAGACGAGACGAGCACGATCTCGCGTCCAGCCGCGCGTGAGGCGGTGATGAATTGGGCCAAGCCGCGCGCGTGTTGCGCCGACAGTTCCTGCTCGCCCGCGGTCAGCAGATTGCTGCCGACCTTGAGCACGGCACGGCGCCACCCCGGCAGCGGCTGGGTGGCGAAGGCTGGTGGCGAGTCTGTGTTCATCCCTGACTCAAACGATCCAAACGCGCGTGCAACTCATCCAGGCGCAAGTCCGCTGCCGCACCCGGCGATGTGCGCGCTGCCAGACTCTGGTCCGGCGTGCGCCCCTGCCCGGCTTCGTGCGCTGCAACGGCGGCATGCTTGTAGGCCTCGCGAAACGGCACTCCGGCGGCTGCCTGTTCGATTGCCACATCGGTCGCGTACATCGATGGCTCGATCGCGGCGCGCATCGCGGCC
>JAYTQX010000041.1:0-2268 GCA_043746455.1 Pseudomonadota bacterium | reverse complement strand
CGGCGAAACGCAGCTGCGGTTCAAAAAGGCACTCATCGCCACAGGTGCACGTCCGCGAGAGACGAAAATCCCGGGTCTGGACCGGACGGGTTATCGAACGAGCACGACCATTTTCGAGATGACCGCGCTGCCGAAGCGTCTCGCCGTCATCGGCGGCGGCCCGCTCGGTTGCGAAATGGCGCAGGCGTTCTGCAGGCTGGGGTCGCACGTCACGATAGTGCAGAACGATCCAAAATTCTTACCGCGCGAGGAGCGGGATGCCGCAGAAATTTTGTCCAGATCTATGGCGCGCGACGGCGTGGAAATTCGCCTCAACACCACCGTCGTCGGCGCGCGGTGCGAGCAGGGCGGTAAAATTCTGGAGACGATCAACAATGACGTCGCGAGCGACATCGAAGCCGACGAAATTCTATTGAGCATCGGCCGCGTGGCCAATGTCCAGGGGCTGGCACTGGACATCGCGGGCGTCTCGTTCGACGAAGATCAGGGAATCGAGGTGGACGATTTCCTGCGCACCGCAAATATGAATGTGTATGCTGCCGGCGATGCGTGTATGGCGTTGAAATTCACCAACGCCGCGCAGGCCTCGGCGCGAATTGCGGTTCAGAACGCCTTGACGCCGACACAAAGGCGACAAAGCGGCTTGACCATACCGTGGTGTACCTATTGCGATCCCGAGATCGCCCATATCGGCCTCCACGTAAGCGAAGCACGCGAGCAATCAATTCCGATCAAGAGCTTCACCGTGATGATGCAGGACGTCGATCGCGCGATCGTGGATGGACAGGACACGGGCTTCGTCAAGATCCACATTCAGGAAGGAACCGACAAGATTCTGGGCGCGACCATTGTCGCCTCGCGAGCCAGCGAAATGATCAACGAAATCGCCGTCATCATGAGTGCAGGTATCGGCATGAACGCCTTGGCGCAGATAGTACACACCTACCCGGCGCAATCCGGAGCAATCATGCTCGCGGCACGGGCGTACACCGCGAATGAGGTACCGCCGGCGAGCGTGCGCCCAGCCGTATTTTGATTCGGTCGGCGACGCGTAGCGCGTTGGCGATGATCGTCAAGGTCGGATTGACTGCGCCGATCGACGGGAAAAAACTTGCGTCGGCGACGTACAGATTGTCGAGCTCGTGCGCCTTGCAGTCCGTATCCAGCACCGAGGCGCGCGGATCAGTGCCAAAACGCGCGGTGCCCGCTTGATGCGCGGTGCCCGCGAGCGGAATGTTTTTGCCGAAATACAGTTGCCGCGCCAACAGCGCAGGATGCGCGTTGGCGGACCTCAGCATCTGTTCGAGTTTCTGGCGCAAGCGCCGGTGCGCTTCGGCGTTCGTCGTGGCCACCTTCAGCACGACGCGCTCGCCGTCGTAGTAGATGCGGTTCTGCGGCAGCGGCAGATCCTCGCTCGACAGCCAGAAATTCATTGTATGGCGCGCCAAGCGCTCGAACGGCATCGCCGGCAACCAGTCCAGCCAACCCGGCAGCGCCTCGGCGCGAATTTGTGCGCCGTGGGTCGCGGCGCACATTTGAATCAGACCGAGCGGATACTCCGAATCCTCGGCGCCGAAGTAAAAATCGCTGACGGCGAGCGTTTTTTGAAACACCGTATCGTTGGGCGCACGCATTACGGCCATCAGTACCGATTGGTTATGGCGCAGATAATTCCGGCCGACTTGGCCAGAGCCATTGGCGAGTCCGTGCGGATGCCGATCGCTTGCGGAGCGCAGCAACAGCAGCGCCGAGGATAGCGCACCGCAGGCGACGACGACGACGTCGGACGTGTAGAGTTCACGCTGTCCGCCGCGCTGGACCTCGACGCCGGTCACGCTGCGGCCGGCGGCGTCGGTCAGCAGCCGCGAAACGTACGCACCGGTCAGCAGATGGCAGTTCGGATGGGCCCGCAACACCGGATCGATGCAGATCACTTGCGCGTCCGCCTTGCCGTTCAACAGGCAGGGGAACCCGTCGAAGGTGTTGCAGCGAATGCAAACGCTGGTGGGGGTCGGTGCACCGTCCCTTTCCTCGAGCAACAGGCCGAGCGGCAAGTGGAACGGGCGTAAGCCTTCTTTGGACCATGCATCGGCGAGGGCCTGAATGGCCGGTTCGTGCGCGACCGGCGCATGCGGAAACGCCGCGCCGGCCGGCGGCTCGGTGGGATCTTCGCCGCGTTGACCGTGTACGTGGAACAAACGCTCGGCCTCGGAATAATACGGTTCGAACACCTCGTACCCCAACGGCCATGCGGGCGACAGGCCGTCG
>JAYTQX010000040.1:0-16287 GCA_043746455.1 Pseudomonadota bacterium | reverse complement strand
CGGTGCTGGTGACGAAAGATCCCGCGCATGGACAGTTCGATTTCCTGACCCGCATCCTGCCCGAGTTGCCCAATGCCGTGCCGCCGGGCTGGGAGCGGGACTTGCCGGCCTGGCATGCCGGCGATGCGCAGCCGGCAAAGATTCCAGCTGGACCATGGGACCCCGCGCTGTTCAAGGACGACGATGGCCGCTGGTATCTCTACTGGGGTTCGTCGGATACGTTTCCGCTGTACGGCATCGAGCTCGATATGCAGCACGGCATGCGCTATATCGGCAAGCCGCGCGCGCTGATCGCTCTCGATCCGAAGCATCATGGCTGGGAACGCTTCGGCCAGGACCACACCGCCGAATCGCACGCGGTGTATATCGAAGGTGCCTGGATGACCAAGGTGGACGGGCGCTACTACCTGCAATACGCCGCGCCAGGGACCGAGTACAACAGCTACGCAACCGGCACCTACGTGAGCAACAGCCCGCTCGGGCCGTTCGAGTACGCGCCTTACAATCCGGTCGGTTACAAACCTGGGGGCTTCGCGATCGGGGCGGGACATGGCAACACGTTCGCCGACAATCACGGCAATTGGTGGAACACTGGCACCTCGTGGATCGGGGTCAACTGGACGTTCGAGCGACGCATCGACCTGTTCCCGGCCGGCTTCAGCGCGGATGGACAGATGTTCGTGTCGACGCGTTTCGGGGATTTTCCGCACTACATGCCCGAGGGTCGAGTCGAGGATCCGCAGAAACTGTTCACTGGCTGGATGTTGTTGTCTTATCGCAAGCGCGCATGGGCGTCGTCGACGCTGGGCAAATTCGCTGCGGCCAATGTCACCGACGAGGATCCGCGCACGTTCTGGGTCGCGGCGAACGACGAGCCGGGGCAGACGCTGGGGGTCGATCTGGGCGCGTTGAAAACCATGCGTGCTGTGCAGGTGGATTTTGCCGACTACGAATCCGGCCGCTATGGCGACGCGCCGGATATTTACACCGAGTTTTCGCTCGAATATTCCGTGGACGGGAAAAACTGGAAGCCGCTCGCGTCGACCGGCGGCGAACGCCGCGATCGGCCGAACGCCTATTTCCAACTGCCCTCGCCGGTGCGCGCACGCTACGTGCGTTACGTGCACGCGCATGTCGGCGCGGCGCATCTGGCGATCAGCGATTTGCGTGTCTTCGGCAATGCTGACGGCAAGCCGCCGCCCGCACCAAGCGAGGTCGCGGTGCGGCGCGATACCGATCCGCGCTCGGCGGCGGTGAGTTGGCGCGCCGTGACGGGTGCGGTGGGCTACAACGTGCGCTGGGGGATCAAACCGGATCGGCTGAATCTCTGCTATCAGGTATTTGCCGACAAAAGCACGCATCTGGAGTTGCGCGCCTTGAGCGCCGGCGTGTCCTACGACATCGCGGTCGAGGCGTTCGACGAAAACGGCGTCTCTGCGCTGAGCACGGTGGCACATGTGCCGTGACACGTTGCGCATGGCGATAGGGCCAAGCTCGATCGCCTTCCGTACTTGCACTAGACTGGTGCAATGTTGATGGCCGTCCCCGCACTGCCAGGTCCTGCGCTCAAGGTCGAAGACCTGCTGGGCCAGCTCGAAACCGGCGTGGCCGTGCTCGATCGCGGCGGCGTGCTCGTGTACGCGAATCCCGCGTTCTGCGAGCTGTTCGCAGTGAGTCCGTCGCGTTCGCACGGTCTGCCGGTGCAGGCGCTCGGCGAACCGGCGCGTGTGTTCATTCCGCTGGTCGAGCGCGTGCGCGCCGGCGGCGCCTCCGTGCGTCTGCGCGAGCAGACCCTGGAGACGCGCACCGGGCGCAGCCTGCACGCGGATATCGGCGTCAGCCTGTGGACCGACGATGGCGCGCTGCTCGAAGTGCACGAACTCGGCGCGGATATCAGCGCGATGCCGACCGCGCGTTTGTCCGAAAGCCTGCGCGGTCTCGCCCACGAGGTGAAGAATCCGCTCGCCGGTCTGCGTGGCGCCGCGCAATTGCTCAAGCGCCGGCTGGCCGAGCCCGAACTGGTGCGGCTGGCGGAACTGGTCATGTCCGAGGCGGATCGGCTCGCCGCGCTCACCGATCGGCTGTTGCAACCCGGCGGCAAGCCGCATCTGTCGGTGCTCAATCTGCATGAGGTCGCCGAGCGCGCGCGCGCACTGATCGCGGCCGAGGCCGAACCCGCGCTGCGCTTGGAGCGCGATTACGATCCCAGCCTGCCGAGCCTGCGCGGCAACGGCGATCGCTTGCTCCAGCTCGTGCTCAATCTGATGCGCAATGCCCTGCAGGCCAAAGCCTCGCGCATCGGACTGCGCTCACGTGCGGAACACAATGTGTTGATCGGCGACAAGGCGACGCGGCTCGCCGCACGGCTCGACATCATCGACGACGGCGTCGGCGTGCCCGAGGGCCTGCGCCACACCCTGTTCATGCCGCTGGTGTCCGGGCGCAGCAAGGGCACCGGGCTCGGCCTCGCGCTGGCGCAGGAAATCGCGCAGGAACATGGCGGCACGCTGAGCTACCGCAGCCGACCGGGGCAGACGGTGTTCAGCCTGCTGCTGCCGCTTGGCAGCGAGCCGGCGCGCGCACCTGAAACGGGGCGTACCGACCATGCCTGAGGTCTGGATCGCCGACGACGACGAGGCGATCCGTTTCGTCCTCGGCGAAGCACTGCGCGACATCGACGCAACGGTGCGCGAATTCGACGACGCCGAAAGCCTGCTCGCCGCGTTCGCGCACGCCAAGCCGGCGGTCATCGTCAGCGATGTGCGCATGCCAGGCGCGAGCGGGTTGACCCTGCTCGAGCGTTTGCGCGAGATGGGTAACAGCGCGCCAGTGATCATCATGAGCGCGTTCACCGATGTCGCCTCGACGGCGGCCGCCTATCGCAATGGCGCGTTCGACTATCTGCCCAAGCCATTCGACCTGGATCAGGCCGTGGCGGCGGTGGAGCGTGCGCTCGGCGAAACGCCGGCGCCGGCCGCGCCGGCTGTCTCCGGCAGTGGCGAAACCGAACTGCTCGGCCATGCGCCGGCGATGCGCGAAGTGTTTCGCCATATCGGTCGCGTCGCCGCGAGCGATCTGAACGTATTGATCACCGGGCCGACCGGTACCGGCAAGGAACTCGTCGCGCGCGCCCTGCACCGGCACAGCGCGCGCGCGGCGCACGCCTTCGTCGCGCTCAACACGGCGGCGATTCCGGCCGAACTGCTCGAATCCGAACTGTTCGGCCACGAAGCCGGTGCGTTTACCGGCGCGCACAAGCGCAATAGCGGGCGCTTCGAACAGGCGCAGGGCGGCACTCTGTTTCTTGACGAAATCGGCGACATGCCGTTGTCGCTGCAGACGCGCCTGCTGCGCGTGCTCGCCGAGAGCGAGTTCTATCGCGTCGGCGGACGCGAACTGATCCGTGCCGACGTGCGCGTCGTCGCCGCGACGCATCAGGACCTCGATGCGAAAGTCGCGAGCGGCGAGTTTCGCGCCGACCTTTTGCACCGACTCGACGTGATGCGTCTGTCGCTGCCGCCGCTGGCCGACCGCGCGCAGGACATTCCGCTGCTCGCAACTTATTTCATCGCACGCGCCACGCGCGAAATGCGCCTCGAGCCCAAGCGCATCGCGCCGTCGGCCCTCAATGCGCTGAGCCAGATGCCTTGGCCCGGCAATGTGCGGCAACTCGAAAATCTGTGCCGGCGCCTCGCCGTTATGACTCCCGGGCGCGAAATCCGCGTCCAGGACCTGCCCGTGGCGGAAAGCCCGATCACTGCGAAAAATCCCGCCTGGCGCGAGGAACTGCTGCGCAGCGCGCGCGCGCGCCTGGCGCGCGGTGAACGCGGTATCTACGACGCGCTGCGCGCCGAATTCGACAGCGCGCTGATCGACGCGGCGCTGGTCGAAAACAACGGTCGTCGCGCGCGTGCGGCGCAACAACTCGGTCTCGGCCGCAACACGCTGACGCGCAAGGTCGGCGCTTCGCGCAAGCGCGGTGCGAGAAAGCCGCCGCAATCCTGAAGTATATTTTTCCACAACGACTCCCGTACCGATGATCCGCATACGCGATGCCGCACCCACCGATATCGATCAACTCGTCGAATTCAATGCAGTGATGGCGCGTGAAACCGAGAACATGGCGCTAGATCTGGCGACCCTTCGCGCGGGCGTCGCCGCGCTGCTGGCCGAGCCGCAACGCGGCTTCTATCTCGTCGCCGAGGATGCAGGAAGCGTCATCGGTTGCCTGATGATCACGCACGAATGGAGCGACTGGCGCAACGGCGACTGGTGGTGGCTGCAGAGTGTCTATGTGCGCACCGACCATCGCCGGCGCGGCGTATTCCGCGCGTTGTACGCCGATGTCGAACAGCGCGCGCGCCGTGCCGATGGCGTGATCGGTTTGCGCCTTTACGTCGAGCGCAGCAACACACACGCGCAACACACCTATGCAGCGCTGGGCATGCACGAAACACACTACCGTGTTTGGGAGAAAGGTTTTTCCGGCGCGGATTGAACTGTCGTCGGTCTGCGAATGAAGTTCGCCGACGCCAGCGCCTGTACAATCGACATCCTTTTTCCCACGCGGCCCGCATCCATACGCAATGAAATATCTGCGCAGACAATTCGTCGAGATGTTGCAGTTTTTCGTCGTGCCAGGCATCGCGGCGTTGCTGCCGTGGAAACTTGCGTGGCGCTGGCTGCACGCATGGGCGCAGCGCGACGGTGGCCCGTTCGACGAAGCGGCGCGCGCAGCGGTGGCGGTTGCTCCCAATTTCGTTGCGGTGGAGGCCGCAGCCTTCATGGCAAAGGTGCGGCTACTCTGGCTGCTCGACTATTGCGACCTGTATCTGTCGATCACGCGCTGGCGCCGCGGTTGGCGGCCTTGGCACGTGGCGCAACGCGGCGCGTGGCCGCAAGGTGCCTTTATCGCCGCAGGTTTTCATCACGGGACCTGTCACTGGGTATTCAAGACGCTGGCCGAGACGGGTCACGATTCGATGGTGATCTCGGTGCGTTGGACTCGGGAGGAATACAAGGGCTATCCGCTGCGTTACTGGTACGGTCGGCTGCGCTATTGGGACATGGCTCGCCTCGGTCGACGGCCGATTGCGTATCGGCCCGGGATCAAGGAAATGCTCGGCAAGACGCTCGCGCAGGGTGATGTCGTCGTCGGACTGATCGATCTGCCACCCCGGCTGGCACCGCGAGGCCAGCGTCCGCTGCGCATGCTCGATCTCGATCTGAGCCTGCCCGACGGGGTTGTCGCGCTCGCGCGCGATGCCGGTGTGCCGATCGTTCCGTACTGGATGGAGTTCGACGTGGATATGTATCGACGTTGCTTCTGCATCGGCGAGGCGATCGATCCGGGCGACGGCGATGCCGCGCTGCGCTCGCTCGCTGCGGTGCTCGAGCGGCAGATCCGGCGCACGCCGGAGGCCTGGTTTTTCTGGCCGGAATTGCCGCAATGGATCGAGAATGCGCGGCCGTTGCATGCGCAGGCGCAACCCACCGGCGCCGATTCGCTGCCGGGTCAGGCGTTATAGCCCTTGTACAAGGTGTTGTGCGCCGCGCGCTTTTCCGCGGCGGGCCGATCGGTTGTATAATAGTATAAAGCTATAGATTGGCGATTGATGCCGACAGGTGCCGCCCATGGCGTCGGATGGCCGTGGAAGGTGTCGGAGCGTGTCGTGAACAACACCGCGCGGTTGAACAGCGGCTGCACGCGGCGCACGGGTTGCGTGCCGTCGACGCTCCACAGCTCGAGCTCGCCGCCGTACTCGGGGCGCCAGTCCGGCGTGAGGTAAAGCAGCAGGTTCAGGCGCCGATGCGCGCGAATCTGCAAATGCCAGTTGAAATCCGCGTGGATGCCGAGCACGCCGCCCTGCCGGGTCAGATGCATGCCGCCGCCGAGCAAGTGCGGATCCACGAGCAGGTGCTCGATACCGGTGAGCTTTTCCAGGATGCGCACAAAGGCCGAGGAATTCAGATCGCGGATCGCGGTGCGTATCGGCAGCGGGAATTTCGTCTCGTCCCCGCAGCCGAGCTTCACCTCAAGACCGGGCGCGGCGTAGTGGTCCCAGGCGACGTCGTCGTCCGGGCCCGGAAATACCGCGGCCAGCGCCCGCGCTTGCGCGATCGGCAGAAATTCGTCGATGACGATGTGCGGATAAGGCTGCACCGAGTTGAATTCCTCGGCGTGTGCGGCGGCGAGGTGGGTCAGACGCTCGGTATCGAAAACGTAGGGCATCGGATGGGCGACTGCCGGATTGATGGTGAAAAGCCGAGTGTCTCTAGACACTCTGCTAGGCGCATAATAACAGCCCGCATTCGCCGGTCGTAAGCAGGTTGCCTGATGAACAAGCGTGTTGCCGTTCTCGGCGGAGTCCGCATCCCGTTTTGCCGCAACAACACCGCGTATGCCGATGTCGGCAATTTCGGCATGGCGGTGAAGACTTTGGGCGCGCTGGTGGAACGCTTCGACCTGCACGGCGTCGAGCTCGGCGAGGTCGCATTCGGCGCGGTCATCAAGCTGGCGGCCGACTGGAACCTGGCGCGCGAGGCGACGTTGTCTTCCGGGCTGGCGCCGACCACGCCGGGCATCACCACGGCGCGCGCCTGCGGCACCTCGCTCGACAATGCGATCATCATTGCCAACAAGATCGCGGCCGGACAGATCGAGGCGGGCATCGCCGGCGGCAGCGATACGACGAGCGATGTGCCGATCGTCTACAGCCGCGCGATGCAGCAGCGGCTGCTCGCGGTCAATCGTGCGAAGAGCACCGGCGACAAGCTCAAGACCGCGGTGCAAGGCTTCTCGCTCGGCGAATTGAAGCCGAGCTTCCCGGGCGTGGCCGAGCCGCGCACGGGCATGTCGATGGGCGAGCATTGCGAGCTGATGGCGCGCGAATGGAAAGTGACGCGACTGGAGCAGGACGAACTGGCGCTGGCCAGCCACTTCAAGGCCGCCGCGGCCTACGAGCGCGGCTTTTTCAAGGATCTGGTCGTGCCGTTCCGCGGCCTCGATCGCGACGGTTTCCTGCGCCCCGACACGACGCTGGAAAAACTCGCGGCGCTGAAACCCGCGTTCGACAAGACCTCAGGCCTGGGCTCGCTGACCGCGGGCAACTCGACCGGACTTTCCGACGGCGCCTCCGCGGTGCTGCTCGCAAGCGAGGAATGGGCGGCGGCGCGCGGGCTCAAACCCAAGGCATTCCTGACCCACGCCAAGGTCGCCGCGGTCGACTACGTGCACGGCGAGGGCCTGCTCATGGCGCCGACGGTGGCGGTGCCGCAGATGCTCGCCAAGGCCGGGCTGACCCTGCAGGATTTCGATTTCTATGAAATCCACGAAGCCTTCGCCGCGCAAGTGGTGTGCACGCTGCGCGCCTGGGATAATGTGGATTATTGTAAAAATAGACTCGGGCTGGACAAACCGCTCGGCAGCATCGATCCGGCCTGGCTCAACGTCAACGGCTCGAGCCTCGCGCTCGGCCATCCGTTTGCCGCGACCGGCACGCGCATCGTCGCGACGCTGGCGAAACTGCTCGAGGAAAAGGGATCGGGGCGAGGCTTGATTTCGATCTGCACCGCTGGCGGCATGGGTGTGACGGCAATACTCGAACGGCCGTGAATGGTCAGAACCCTTCTGGCCCACAACATGCCAGAGGCGGCGGTAACGCGCTGCGCCGCCGCCGATTGAACTTCAGCCGATGCGGAACAACTGCTGTGAAAAACCCTTGCTGAGGAATGACTGATTGCGCCGGCTCCACATGCGTTCCTGCAGTTCCACGCGGCGCACTTCCAGCCACTCCACTCGCTGCGCCTTGACCTCCTGCAGATCGACGCCACGACGCGCGGCCTGTTCCTTGCGGTAATGGCAGAAATCTTCGTACGAGTCGATCTCGGGCTGCAATTCGCGCTGACAGATCTCGATCATGATCGCGTCGTCCAGAAAACCGAGCACGGGCACATCGTCCGGAATCACGTCGTCGGGTTCGGTGAAGTAGGTCAGCGCCGAGAGCACGCGATTGCGATCCTCTTCCGACAGGCCCCAGCCGACGTCGTTGACCATGTTGATCATCGACTCGAGCTTGCCGATGCGCGTGGCGATGAAATCCGGCATCTTCAGGTTGGTCGAGTCGACCAGGAGCTTGCTCGCGGCGTCGGTGATCTGCTGCGCGGTAAGGTTGACTGACTTCTGTTGTATGCGCTTGGACGCATCGATGAAAAACTGAAGGTCCGCGTCCTGAAGGTCGATTACGATTTGCAGAGGCATGGCTTTCGTCCGGTGGCTCGAAGTTGGAAGTCTGAAAAGTCGATCCGTATACTTTCTCAAACGCGACGAACCCATCGCTGGCGCGATCGATTCGCGAGCGAGCCGTCCCGGCCCGCAGGAATGTGACCTGGTCCAGAGTTTCCCTGAGGACCAGCGTAGCCAGCGCGCACAGGCGCGTCAAATACTTTTGCGATATCCAAGTTGGAAGGCGAGGAGCGGCGGGCGCGCTTCTACATGATCGAGATCAGACCCGCGCCGAATGCGGTCACGATGCGGGTATAGATGCTTTTCAGCGGCAGATCGACCTCGGGGAAGTCGCCGACGTCGGTATGGCAGCCGTAAAAACCGGGTGCGTCGGGCGCCAGTGGCGTGCAATCCGGGTTCAGCTCGAAGCTGCTGGCGTAGCGAAACGGCCAGAAATCGAAGATCGGCAGCGCGGCGGAAAAGTCCGCGATCGCATTGTTGATGCGGCCCAGGAAGCGGTTCGGCGGACGCCGCGCGATCGTCCACGCGTTCTCCGGCGTCGCGTCCTGCAGGATCGCTGCACGCACGCGCTCGGCGAAGGCGTGGTCGTGGACGACGATACCCGACTCGGTATTGTAGATTTCCGAGCGCGGATCGAAGTTGTGCGAACCGATGACGGTGATTTCGCCGTCGATCACGATCGACTTCGCATGCAGGCCGACGCGCACGCCGCGGTGCTTCAACGGTGCCTGGGCGTATTTGGCACGGCGCTGCGGCGCCGGCGTCGCCGTTGGTGCGGCGCCGAGTTCGGCATAGTGCGCAATCAGCGCCGGCGCCTCGGCCGGGAACGGTTTGAATTCGTGGATTTCGAAGCCGAGCTTCAGATAGCGCTTCTTGTACTTGTACGACAATGCGTAGACATAGAACGCATCGGTTGCGGCCAGCGAATTGGTCGACACGAAAATACGCAAGTGCGGCCGCTGTTTGCGCAAGTCGCGGAACAGGCGCCGCGCGGTCGAACTCAGCACCAGATACGGAGTCTGCAGGACGATTTCGCTGTGCGCCTCGCGCAGCAAGGCCGCCAGCGGCTGCGTGGATTCGCGCGCCGGGCCCGCGCTGGACGTTGCCGGCTTGCCCGGCGCATCGGCGAAATAGTCGACACGGCCGACGCGCTGTGCCTGCTCGGCGAAATGTTCGCGCATGAAATCGACATCGTCCGCGCGCCGGCTCAGCTCGGCAACGCGCGCCGGATTGCGATAACGGTGCGTGGCGTAAGGCGGCGCGTCGATGCCGGCGCCGAGAATATCCGTGGCGACATCGCGTAAACGGCTCAATGCGACGGTGTGCGGATCGTTCCAGAATGCGGCGAACGAGGCGCGCATGGCAGTCCCCGCCGGCCCCGCGACAAGCACGTCGCGGTCGCGGTAGTCGAACCCGGCGTCCCAGTCGTAGTAGCGATTCTCGTAGTTGCGCCCACCGACGATGCCGATCGTGTCGTCGATCAGGAGCAGCTTGTCGTGCATGCGCTGGTTGAAACGCCAGAAGCAACAAAGTATACCCGCGGCGAATTCCAGCGGCGGCGTGCGCGCCTTGTGGAAGGTCGGGTTATACACGCGCAACTCGAAATTCTCGTGCGCGCGCGCGAGCGCGGCCAGCAGATGCGTGTCTTCGAGCGAAAACAACTGGTCGGCGATCACCTGCACCCTCACCCCGCGGCGCGCCGCGCGCACCAGTTCGTCGAGGATCAGATAGCCGGCGTCGTCCTCGCTGAAGATGAAGGTCTGCACTGCGATGCTGCGCTGCGCGCTGCGGATCAGATGCACGCGCAGGAGCAGCGCGTCCGCACCTTGATCGAGCAGATTCACGTAGTGCACGGGTTGCGCCGGTGTGGATTGCGCGAGCGCTGCGGCGGCGAGCGCGTGAAAGGGCGAAGCGCTCGCACAGGCATCTTCGCGCCCGGCCGCGCAGTCGATCGCCCGATCCTGCGCGGCGGCGGCGGTCGCCGCGGCACGCCGTGCATGCAGCGGATCGAGCGCGCAACCCGAGACCAGGCAAAGCAGCATCAGCGACAGGGCCAGACCGATGCCGCGCAGCGCTTGCGCCGGGCCGCGCGGCCTCATCGGTCCGGATCGCTGGCCGGCGTTACGGTATAAATCGAAAAGCGCAGCTCCACCTTGTTGGACAGGGCGCCGCGCTGGGAATGCATGCCGAACTCGCTGCGCTCGATACTGCCCGCGGCCTCGATCGGGCAATTTTCACCCTCGGCCGCCGGGCAGGTTGGTGCGATGAGATTAAATCGCACATGCCGGGTGACACTGCGCACGGTCAGCGCGCCCTCGATCTCGCCGCCGGTCTGCAGGCGCTGCAGCGGGATCGGTTCGGACACGAACCGGATTTCCGAATAGTGCTGTGTGTCGAAGAACTCGGTCGACTTGACCCACGTCTCATAGCTGCGCGTGCGCATCGACACGGTATTCGTATCGATGCGCGCGTCGACCGTGGCGCTGTTGCTGAAGCGGTCGATCGCGATGGTTCCATGCACGTGGTCGAAACGCCCATGCACACCGACGAGCCAGAGCAGCTTTACCTCGAAGTCCGCGTGCGAGCGCTGGCCGTCAAGTTCCAGCAATTGCGTGCGTTCCTGCGCAGGCGCCAACAGCGAGCACGCGACGAGCGCCCAGCCGGTCAGCCAGCGCCTTGGCTGTGAATTCAAACCTGCGCGCGGTATCGCCGCGACTTGAGCAGTCTCAAGTGCGACCACGGAGCATCGCTTTTGGATTTCCGCCGCGATCATGGACGACCGCAAAAATTACGGTGCCCAGAACGCTTTGAGCTTGCCCGCTCCCGGTTCGACGGCGCCGTCGAGTTCGATCCAGACAACGCCGGCCGGCGGCACGCCGCGAAAATCTCCCGACTGGCCGGTGGCGAGCAGGGCGACCAGGGTTTCGATGCCTGGATTGTGACCGACGAGCAGGAGCCGTCCGGCATCCGCGTTTTCGTCGATCAAGGCGACCAGCTCGCCCGCGGTCGCCTCGAAGATGCGCGGCTCCAGCGTCACCGGGACGGTGCCGAGCGCGTTTTCCAGCGTCTGCCGTGCGCGCAGTGCGGGCGAGCACAGCACGCGCGCGGGCAGGGCCGCATGTCCGTTCAACCACTGCCCGGCGCCTTTGGCTTCGACGACACCGCGAGCGCTGAGTGCGCGCGACGTGTCGTCATCGCCCGACTTGGCGCTCTCGGCATGCGCGTGGCGCAGCAGGATCAGTTCTCGTTTCATGTCTGCACCAGGTTCAATTCAATTTCTTCAGCCAGCGCAACAGTTTTCCCCAGTCTTCCTGGTGCGAGCGGACGGTTTCGGAGGCGTAATCGAAGATGCTTTTGCCGAGTCCGGTCATTAGCACGTAGCCCTGCGAGTCGCGCAACTGCGCGACCAGCGGAAACCCGAACGTCTTGATTTCCTCGACCGCTTGCTGCGAGGCGATCGTCCACGGTTTCATGCGATTGCCGACGAGGCCGACCGGGACCTTGCCGCGTTTGATGCGCGACAGGCTGGCGATGCCGGCGAGGAAGGTCGCGGTCGCGTCGAGATCGATGCGCGAGGGCAGCACCGGGACGATCACCGCATCGACGTTGTCGAGAAACGCATCCACATCCTGCGGGCGCGTCGCCGCGGGCGCGTCGATAATGATGCGTTGTGTACCGTTGGGAATATGTGCCGCCCAGTCTGCGCGCGTGCCCGGGATGGGCAGGACCGGATTGGCAAAGCCCGCACGCCGCTCGCACCAGCGCTGGCTGGAGCCTTGCCGGTCGGTATCCACCAACACGGTGTTCTTGCCTTCATGGGCGTAGTGCGCCGCAAGATTGGTCGCAATCGTGGATTTGCCGCAACCGCCTTTCGAATTGGCCACCAGAATCTTCAGCATGCGCCAAACTCCTGTGTGCGTCGTTCGCCAAGAGTACACCGCGAGTCTGTCGCGGAGGAACCCCGGTCACTGTTGCACTGCGGGTGCGGTCAGCGGATCCTGGGTTGGTTTTGCATCGGGCGGCTGCCAGTCACGCGGCGGCTCGGACGCAATTTTTTGTTCGCGCAGCAGCGCGCTCACCGTGGCCAGTTCGTTACCTTCCGATCCCAGCAGGCGCACATAGCTCTGCGCAAGTTCGGGGTCGCCCGCGAAGCGATCGCTCACTTGCAGGAACTTCTCTTTCTGCCATGTGGCGGCGCGTTTGCGCGTCATCATCACGTCGCGGTCGACGCCCGGCGCGAGCAACGCTTCTTCGATCGCAAAGCCGGCCGCCTGCGAAATAAACGTGCCGCCGCTTTCGAACTTGCGCGCGACGGCGAGACAATCGGAGACGAGGGCGGCATCCTTTGCATCGGCTGCGGCGCAGAACTTGCCGAGTCGCGCCAAGGCCGCGGGCAGGATCGTGCTCGCCGTGCTGGTCGCGAAATTGATCCGTGCCGCGCTCGGGTTGACGCCGCGCCGCGCCACCTCATCCGGAACCGGCAATATTTCCAGCGCGTGGAACAGCGCCACCACGTCGACCGCCCAGTAGTCGTCGAAGCGCTGCGTCTGCGCCATGCGCGCCACGATCGCACGCACCTTTTCCACATTGCCGTCGGTCGGGTAAGACAGCAGCCAAGCTGCGGCATTCTCGGCATCGACGGCCTGCAGCGTCTTCGCCGCGGCCGGGTCGGCACAGCCGGGGTTGGATACACAGGCATTCGATGCGGCCACCCAGAGCACAAGCGGATCCTTGGGTGCGTACTCCTGCGCGCGCTTGAGCAAGGCCGGGGTTTTCTTGGCGGCGAGGCGCGCAGGGTCTTTCGCATCCGGCGCCGCGATCTGGGCCGCAGCCAGCAGCAGATGCGCGTCGGCGCGCAGGACGAGCAGGTTGATCAGATCGTGACGGAACTGGGTGAAGACCTGCTCCTCATTCGGCGCTGCGGCCGCGGGCGCAGCAACCGGTGGCGCAGCGGGCGGAGGGTTCAACAATTGCGCGTCGGCCAGATTCGGCAGCGCGGCGAGGACGAACGGCAAGACCAACGGACGAAACATGGGCGCACCCGCAGCGAAACAGAACCGAGAGTTTAGCCGCCCCGAGCATTACCGGCAGCTTAATGGCGGCTTCTTGCCAACGTCTTGCCCAGTGCTTGGGCCGCACTGCTTGATCGCCGCAGTCTCCGCGTCCGCGCCGGTGATGCGTGCGGGTGCGCACGACGGTGGCAGCCAACGAATGAAACGGGCTGGCAGTGTGATCAGTGCGCCTGCGCGGCGGCGCGCGCGGCGGCAAGCTGGTCATTGCGCAGACGTTCGGCGGAAAACGGCGATTGCGTATCCACCCAATCCGCCGGTGGCGTCGGGGACTTACCAGCACGAACAATTTCACGCCGCGCGGCTTCGAGCTCGCTACCGGTATCAATCCAGTCATTCATATTGACGACCATCTTAGCGACAATTTCTTCGGCCGGCCGGTCGCTGTCGAATAGCGCGATTTTTTGCTGCCAGATCCAATCTTGAGTTCGTGCCAGTTGCACGTCGTCATCTTTGAAGGTGCTGGATAGTCTCAATACGGCAGCACCGATGCGGTTTGCAATGACTGGCGTGCCATGCGTGGTCATGAGCCTGCCAATAGACGCACACGTAGCGGCGCGCGAAGCGTTTTCGCCGGTCTTGGGACTGATCCTGCAAGCATTGATCAGATCTTGATAAGCCGGCAGGGCAAAAGCCACGGTAACTGCCATTGTGTAGACGTAAGGCGCTTCCTCTTTTGACAGGGAGGGTTCTTTCTCCGAAGCAACAATGAAGTATTCATCAGGCCATGGGTAGCGCCTATAGACATCCAGCTGGGCCTTTATCAGGTCCGAGATATGTTCGTTGTTCCGTGTACTCGCAGCCATCTGCGTCAGCGCGGCATCGATTGCCGAGTCGTCCTTGCGCTGCGAGGCGCGCATAAGCACTTCCATCCACACGGCCCCATTGTCCGGCTCAAGGCGACGCAGAGTTTGCAGCGGGGCATCGTCGATTAAACTGTTGCGGGTCGCCTTTTGCCGCGAAAGCGCAATCCATTGTACAAGCACATCGTCGGGGGCCGCGGCGACCGCGCGATTGATCTGGGCAGCGCATTCCTCTTCGCTGATTGCGTCTTGAAAGACAGGGACCAGTGCCGCGATCGCCCAGTCGCGCGGGTTGCCGGAAGCGATAAGCGACTTGAATTTCGCTGTTTGATAAGCGTGATCAATCTCACGCAAGTGCAATGCGACCGGATCGCCAACGCTGGCCGCGTCGTCCGAGTCATTTTGATCGGCCTTCGATGTCGACGCGGTCGCTGGCTGGCGGGTTCCTCCGCCTTGGCCAGAACCGGCGCCGCGACGGCATACGCCGCAAGCAGCGCGCAAATTGCCGGTCCCAAAAATTGCATCACACCCCCTTGCGCCAATCCTGTCGGAAGGATAGCAAAAGTGGCGTTATTCAGTTATTAAATTGTGTACTTTGCCGCTGTTGTTGCATTTTCCGCAAGAATTCTTATTTGGCAAAAGCTCGCTTCAAAAACTCCGGCTGCGCCAGCGCCGCTCGATGCGTATCGAGGTTGTAGTATTGCGTCGCAAACAATTTGGCTGTCGCATCGCTTTCGCGGAATGTATCGAGATCGCCACTCTTGCGCGCAAGCGTCGCGCTCCACCAGCCGGATGGATAGCACGGCTGCGGAAAGCACAGTGTGCGCAACGACGTGAAACCGGCCGTGGTCATTGCACTGCGAATGTCCTTGAGCAGGGGCAGATGCGCGAGCGGCGACTCGCTTTGCTGCACGACGATGCCGTCGGACTTGAGCGCCTTGAGACAGGATTCGTAGAACGCCGCATTGAACAGGCCTTCGGCCGGACCGATCGGATCGGTCGAATCGATGATGATCACGTCGAGCGACTCGGACGCGCATTCGGTCATCCATTTGATGCCGTCGATGAACAGCAGTTGCGCGCGCGGATCGCCATTGGATTCGCACAGCTCGGGGAAATATTTCTCGGCGAGGCGCGTGACGCGCTCGTCGATTTCCACTTGGATCGCGCTTTCGACGGATTTGTGGCGCAGCACTTCGCGCAGCGTGCCGCAGTCGCCACCGCCGATAATCACTACCCGCTTCGGGTTCGCATGCGTGAACAGCGCCGGATGCGAAATCATCTCGTGATAGAAAAAATTGTCGCGTGTGGTGACCATCATGCAACCGTCGATGACCATCAACTTGCCCCAATCGGTCGTGTCGTAGATCTCGATCAACTGGAACGGACTCTGCTCGGAATGCAGCCTCTGCGTCACGCGAAAGCCGATCGACGAACCGGAGTAATCGTGCTGCTCGGTAAACCAGGTGCTGGCGTCGTTCGACATGGGTCTTCTGCAGGCGTGGACACGGGAGCGCGATTGTAGCGGCTGTACATGACGGCGGGCACGCAGGCGCCGGACAAGGTCGCTACAATACGCGTCCTTTCGATCCCGAGCCGGAGCCTTGAAGTGAGCGAGCAGCGCTGGACCCGTGACGACGCACGCGCCCAATACGCGATTGCGCACTGGGGCGAGGGCTATTTTGATGTCGGCGATGCCGGCCACCTGCTCGTGCGCCCGCGCGGTGCGGAGGGCCCGGCGCTGGCGCTGCCCGAGATCGTCGAGGCGGCGCGCGCGCGCGGTTCGCGCCTGCCGCTGCTGGTGCGCTTCGCCGATATCCTGCGCCATCGTCTCGCGCGCCTGCAGGACGCGTTCGCCACGGCGATGCGAGACTGGGACTACGCCGGTGGCTACACGGCCGTGTATCCGATCAAGGTCAATCAGCAGAAAGGCGTGGCCGGCGAACTCGCGCTCGCGGGCGGCGCAGGTTTCGGCCTCGAAGCCGGTTCGAAACCGGAATTGATGGCCGTGCTCGCGCTCAGCTCACCGGGCAGCATCGTCATCTGCAACGGCTACAAGGATCGCGAATACCTGCGCCTGGCCATGATCGGGCGCAAGCTCGGCTTGCGCGTATTCATCGTGATCGAGAAGCCGGCGGAATTGAAACCCGCGCTCGAAGAGGCCAGGGCG
>JAYTQX010000039.1:0-2397 GCA_043746455.1 Pseudomonadota bacterium | reverse complement strand
TCGGCCACGAAATTGTCGTTACGATAAGTGACATGGAAGCGGTCAGGCACATTTCTGGCCACTCGCTCCCAGAACTGCTCGAACCCGCTTTTCTGAATCCGATATCCAAATCGATTAATGAGGCGCTTGACCAGCCATCGGCTGGAACCATCGAACGCCTAGAAAGAATTTCGGAGACAATTTCAGTAGCAGGCAGACCGCCATCACCATCGAGTTCGGCCGAACATCCTAACGCTCAACATTAGGGTTGTCCGGGATTCTAGTTCTCTCAGCGCGTAGGTTGGGCTGAGCGTGGCGATGCCCAACGTCAGGCCACGGCTTATCGTTGGACTTCATTGCATTCAGCTCAACCCACGAACTCTCTGCGTCGAAGCGGGTAGCGTTGGCTATTAGCTATTTGCGTTTCCTGGGCGCTGCATTGGCTTCGGCAGTCTCCGTAGCTGCATCGCCCGGCGTGCTATCCGGCGAAATCTGCTGCGCCACCTCGTAATGCCGCACCAGCGGTTCCATCTGCAGCAGGTAGTGTTCGTCCTCGGGGTAGTACACCGAGCGATCAGGACTTTCGCCGGCAAAGGCGCGCACGGCGTCCATCGAATCCCAGAGCGAAATCAACATGATCTCGCAATGCTCGCCCTGGTCGCGGCGCAGGATCGTGGTGCCGCGGTTGCCGGGGGTCTTGCCATAGTCGGCAAGGCCGGTCTGATTGAAATAGGCGATGAAGTCGTCGGCTTTCTCCTTGGGCGTGATACCACGCCAGACGCGAGCGATCATGCGGGTCTCCCGAGCGTCGAGGTGGACGCAGCATAGCGCAAGGTGTACCGCGTGGCGCAGATTTGCGTTGTCTGACCGGCGGCTGCGGATGCCGAGCTACGCTCGCCCTGCCGGATGCGGACGACGCTAGACTAGGCGTCTCCCGGCGGCGGAGCGCCACGTGCCAGCAAGCCTTGTTTTCGGTGCCACCGGCGCGGTCGGGCATTTCCTGCTGCCGCTGCTTGCGGCACGCGGCGAGCACATAGTCGCGCTGAGCCGGAAGTCGCCGCCGGCAGCACAAGCTGCCGGGCAAATCGAGTGGCTGCGCGGCGACTTGTTTGCCGACATGCCCACGCCGCCGCCGATCGAGACGATTTACAGCCTCGGTCCGCTGGATGCATTTGCGGATTGGTTCGCGCGCTCCGTACCGACGGGTGTGCAGCGCGTGATCGCCCTCAGCTCGATGAGCGTGGAAAGCAAGCAGGATTCGCCCGACCCCGCCGAGCGCGCGCTGGCCCTGCGCTTGCGCGATGCCGAGACGCGGCTACTACAGACGGCGCAGACGCGCGCCGTTGCCTGCACGATCTTTCGTCCGACCTTGATCTATGGCGGCGGGCGCGATCGCAGCTTGGCGCCGCTCGCGCGCTTCGCCCGGCGCTGGCGGGTGCTGCCGATTCCGCGTCGTGCGGACGGCTTGCGCCAACCGGTGCATGCGGCCGATCTCGCCGATGCCTGCGTCGCGGCTCGCGATGTCGTCGCCACGTTCGGCCAGACTTACGCGCTGGGCGGCGGCGAGCGTCTGCGTTTCGATGCCCTGCTCGCGCGCATCGCCGCGGGGCCACCGCGCATTGCGCTAACGGTGCCGGTGCCGCTCGTGCTGTTGCGCGCGGGTTTGCGCTTTGCGCGTTTCGGCAACGCCATCGGCGGCGGCGCGCTGGCGCGCCTGCGCGTGCCGCTAGTCGCCGACAATGCGCCTGCTGCACGCGATTTCGGCTACGCGCCGCGGGCATTTCTGCCCATCGATGTGCTCGGCAAGGATACGTGCGCCGGCGGGTGACCGCGGCACGCAGGTAAGTGATATTTATGTATACATTTACCTTTTTTCACAAAAAAATGGAAAGACGCAACATCTGTCATAATCTGTTGCGTCGCAGCAAGCTGTCTTGCTGCGTTGCCGGCATAATCGACCTCCAACAACCGTTTGAATGTTCCTGGCCTCAACTTCTGGATTCCGCACCCGCGGGGAGAAAGATCATGCGTAGATTCGCGATTCGCACTCTGGCGTTACCGTCCCTGATACTGACTGTCCTGGCAGGTCAGAGTGCGCAGGCCTACGACTACACGGCCCCCGTGCCATTCCATACGGTCGCCAATTTCGACCCGAGCAACGGCGTCATTCCGTTCCCGAACAACCTGTTGTTGCTGGGCACGACCGATCTGACCCTGAACATTCCGGTGCCGACGAATCCGGCCCAGGCAGGCCCGGTGCTTGCGTTGAATGCGCTCGATGGCTTCAGCACCGTGGCGCCGTGGAGTACGACCTTCCCGGCGCCCTTGACCGCGAGCACGGTGGTCGGCGGTCAAAGCGTGCATGTTTTCCAGGTGACCCTGACCGGTCCCGGCGGTGGCGTTACCGGCATCGTGCGC
>JAYTQX010000038.1:0-12557 GCA_043746455.1 Pseudomonadota bacterium | reverse complement strand
GTCCACCAGTGCCAAGGCAAACGAATGGCCATCCAGCTTGTTGACATCGGTGCCAATCTTACTCATGAATCGTTCAGGCACGATCTCGATGGCGTGCTCGCACGCGCGCAGGCGCACGGCGTTGCTCAACTGGTGGTCACGGGCGCGAGCACACAAGGTTCACGCGATGCACGCGCGCTCGCACAGGCACATGGGGGAGTGATGTACGCAACCGCAGGCGTGCATCCGCATCACGCCGGCGATTTCGACGCCGAGACCGAAGCCCTGCTGCGCGAGTTGCATGCCAGGCCCGAAGTCGTTGCCGTCGGCGAAACCGGTCTCGATTACTACCGCAACTTCTCGCCGCGCGCAGCGCAGTTGTTCGCGTTCGAGCGGCAGCTGCAATTGGCGATCGACAGCGGCAAGCCGCTGTTCCTGCATCAGCGCGACGCGCATTCGGATTTGATCGCCTGCATGGACAGCGTGCGCGGCCAGGTTTGTCGCGCCGTGGTGCATTGCTTCACCGGCGAGAAAGCCGAACTGTTCGACTACCTCGACCGCGATTTTTATATCGGCATCACCGGCTGGATCTGCGATGAACGCCGTGGTCTGCATCTGCGTGAACTGGTAAAAAGTATACCTGCCGATCGCCTGATGCTGGAAACCGACGCGCCCTATTTGCTGCCGCGCAACGTCGAGCCGATGCCGGCGCACCGACGCAACGAGCCGATGTATCTGGCGCACATCTGCGCCGAAGTCGCGCGCGACCGCGGCGAGGACCTGGCCGTTAGCGCGGCGAATGCGACGGCAGCGGCGCGGGCATTTTTCGATTTGCCTAAGTATCCGGCAGCGATCCACAAGGAATGAATCGCGGCGGCGAAAGTGCCGCCGCGATTATGGCTGGAAAACTCATGCTTCCGGTGCAACAAATGGGCAGATCAGCACACTTCCGGTGACGATTTCGTACGGGTTGTCCGCGCCGGGATTGATCTGCTCAAACATGCCAGACGCCTCGCCGGCATCCAGATCGACCGCGCTGGTGATCGGTGCGAAATATTGGCTCATTACAACGTTCAATTTGTACTGGACCAAAATGATCTTCCACGGCCCCTTGAACTCGCCAGCCGTACCGTTTTTGCCAAGCCCTGGTGCGCCGGGCAGCACGTGATCGTGATACACAAACGGTGGCGGAAGGCCCGGGTGATAGCAGGGGTCGCATTGAGGTTGATAGCCGGATGGCAAGGTGAGCTCGCCCTGGCCCAGACCATTATTCCCGATCGGGTAGACGACGAGATACAACTCCTGCGCCTGCGCGAGCAGGTGCGGATTCGGGTTGGTGATCATGTGAGGCCCGATCATGTAGTAGGTCTTTCCGTCTACATAAACCGGATCGATACCGGGCTTGGCGGCACTCGCTACACCTGCGCTGCCAAGAAAGTAAATCCCGAGCACGAGCATTAGGGTGACGCGGGCTAACAGGCGTCGGCCGGTAGACTTGTCGAGCAAGATGTCAAACATGGCGTGATCCTCTTTTGAAGTGGATAGGTTCGGCAGGAAACTGCCGGGCGACGCTCCCGGGTACGGACGAACGCCATGCTTGAGAGCGACAGCATGGAATTCGGTAGTGCCCGTTGGAGCCAAAGGCTTTCGACGTATTGACCCTGCTTGCGCGCCATCCGGGCCGCGCATTCGGACGCGATGAAATTCTCGATGCAGTGTGGGGACATCGGCATGTGACGCCCGGTGTACTCAACCGCGTGATCACCCTGCTGCGTCAGGCGCTTGGTGAAAGCGCACACGAAACCCAGTATCTGCATACCTTGCATGGCGTCGGCTATCGCTTCGATGCGCAGGTACAGTTCGAAGCGCAGCGCCCGCGCGCGGAGGCCAGCGCAGCGCCAGCCGACGTCGAGACCGCCCCGGTCGAGATGCCAGCGAGCAACGTGGCGAGTGCAGACACTGCCGCCATCGCGCTGCGCGACGATGCGTCGATTCAGCCGATCGCAGTCGAGCCGGATGCGGTACCCGTCGCGCATGCGGGCGCTGCCATCGCGCCGCCGATCATGCCGGCGGCGGCGACGCCGGTCGCACGCCGCAGCGCCTGGCCATGGAAATCCATCGCCATGTTCGCCGCGCTGGCGGCGCTGGCCGGATTCTGGACGGTATACAAATCCACCGATCGGCCGGCGCCGGCGAATTTAAGTCTGGTCGTGCTGCCGCTGCACGCAGTCGGCAACGCCGCGAACGAAGGCGTACTGGCCGAGGGCCTCAGCGAGGAACTGACCACGCGGCTGGCGCGCATCGAAGGGTTGAGCCTGATTTCGCAGACTTCGGCCGCGCTGGCGCAGGAACGCAAGCTCGACTTCGAGCAACTCGCCAAACAACTGCATGTCAACCATGCCATCGAAGGCAGCCTGCGCCAAGCCGGCGATCAATTGCGTATCGACCTGCGGCTGGTCGAGTTGCCGAGCGGGCGCACCGTCTGGGTGCAGGATTACGACCGCAAGCTCGCCGACGTGTTCGCGATCCAGCGCGAGGTCGCGCAAGCGGTGGCTGGCGCGCTGGCGCTGCGCCTGGGCTTGGCCGGCAGTGCAGACGCCAACGTCGACATCGCTTTGTATCGCGAGTATCTGGAACTGCGCGGCATCCTGTTGAAGCCCGACTTCGCAACGGGCACGCCGCGTCTGAACGAAGCGCGCGACGCATTGCGCAGCCTTGTCGCGCGCGTGCCGGACTATGCGCGTGCGCATGGCCTGCTGGCGCGCACCCTGTCCGCTCGCGATGGGGTGTTGGGCGAGCAAACTTCGGATCACCTTGCCGAAGCCGAGCGCGAAGCCGAACGCGCGCTGCAACTGGACGCAGACAACGTCGATGCACACGCAGTAAAGGCCCAACTGGCCCATTACCTACTGGATTGGGAGACGAGCAACGCCGAATACCGCCGTGTGCAGGCGCTCGATCCCACCGACATACTGGCGCGCGTTAACTATGCTTGGTCGCTGGGCGGCCTGGGCTATGTCTCGGCCGCGCTGGATGGGGCCGAGACCGCACACCGCGCGGACCCGCTCAACATTGCGGCCGCGATCACGTATGCGCGCATGCTCGACACCGCCGGCAAGCACGACGAGGCGAACCGTGCCTTCGGGGCGGCAATTCCGCTAGACCAAGGCCTGCCCCAATACGTGATCTATGGTCGCTGGCACAACGCCGCCTGGCGCCGCGACTATGCGCAGGCCGCGCAACTCGCTGCGCGCATGCCCGAGACCGAGGGCTTTCGCGAGGCCTATATCGCCATCTCTGCAGCATTGGCCGATCCAACGCTTTGGCCGCAAGCGATGCCCGCCATCGCGGAATCCGAACGGCGCACCGGCAAGTACAACTTCGGGCGCTTGTTCGCCCCAGGTTACGACGCGCAGCAAGTGTTCGCGGTGTTCGAGACGATGCTGCGCAATGCTTTCCCGAGCTATTTCGTGCTGCCCTGGCAACCCGAATACGCCGAGTTGCGCCGCACGCCGGCGTTCCAGAACTACATCAAGCGCACGCACATTCTCGACTACTGGCGCGCGCACGATTTTCCGCCGCGGTGCAAGCCCGACGGCGATGGCGCGCGCTGCGAGTGAAACGCGCGCTTTGTTCTGAAATCTACTTCTCCGGTTTCGAGGTCGGGGAGAAACTGCCTGCCTCGCCCGCGAACACGATCGGGCTCGCGTAACCATAGGCCGATACCGCGCTGACGCCGAAGAAGGCATCGTCGACGACGATATTTTTCAATGTGGTTTTCGTCGCATCGCCGACCCAGCGGCTTTGCTGCCATTGCGGCGCCGTCGTATCGCGCCACCACACGCGATAGCCCGCCGCACCCGCCACGGGTTGCCAATGAATCGTCGTGTCGGTGCTCACCGCACCGTCGATATCGACGCCCGCGGGCGGTGCGGGCGCGGCGGCGAGCGTCGCAAGTCCGAGACTGTTGAGTCGCGCAACCTGGGCAAGGTACGCAAAATCCACCCCGTCGATCGTATCGCCGTAATGAATGCCGTTTTCGGTGCGCAGATCCTGATGCTGGCGCGTGTAGATTTCGTGCGCCTCGGTCACGCGCACCGCGGGAAACCCGGCTTCAAGAAACGGCACCTGATCGCCGCCGCGGCTGTAGCGGTCGGTGCGGTAGACCATGCGTACATGGAAATTCGTCAGATATTTTTCGGCCAGATCGGCGAGCATGCGTGCCAGATTGCGCGACGGCGAATCGACCTCGCCGCCGTGGTAGCGCCGATACTTGGCCTGTTCGAGCGTCTCGCCGCTCTTGGTGCCCTCGGAAAACACGCGCACCGTGGTGTTGTCGACCACGCCGTCCTGTCCATGCGTATTGCCGACAATGTCGTTGTTGAGATCGGCCTCGACCTGCCAGCCCTGCTGCTTGGCGTAATCGGCGAGCACCTTGCCGCCGTACAGGCCCTGCTCCTCGCCCGAAAGCACGCCGTAGACGATGGTCGCGGCGAACTGGTGTTTCGACAGCACGCGCGCAGTCTCGATCACCGTCGCCGAGCCGGAACCGTCGTCGTTCGCACCGGGCGCATCGCTCTTGGCATTCATCACATCGGTCACGCGCGAATCCAGATGACCGGTGATCGCGATCACCCGATTGGGGTCCGATGTGCCACGCTGGATCGCGACGACGTCCATCACTTCGGCCGCGTGCGGGATGCGCGTGCCTGTAACGATCTGCGCCGGCGTGACGATTTCCAGGCAGCCGCCGCAATCCTTGCCGATCGCGGCGAAGCGCGCCTGCACCCAACGCCGCGCCGCACCGATACCGCGCGTGTCGGACTTGGTATCAGACAGCGTATGCCGTGTGCCGAAGCCGACGAGCTTGGCGATCGTCGCATGCAATTCGTCGGCGCTGACCTGCATGGGAATTTCGCGCAGGACCGCCGGTTCGCTCGGTGGCGGCATATCGGCGCCAGTCGCGCTGCCAATCGTCAATACTAGCGCTGTCAGTGAAATCGTCATGCGCATTGGAAGAGCCCTCGGATCAGTTGCAGCAAATGCTACGAACGCAAACCCACAC
Source organism: Pseudomonadota bacterium (assembly GCA_043746455.1). GTDB lineage: Bacteria > Pseudomonadota > Gammaproteobacteria > Xanthomonadales > Rhodanobacteraceae > Rudaea. The sequence continues at coordinate 7,513 of JAYTQX010000038.1, read as the reverse complement.
CGCGGTGAAGCAAGTTCAGGCACAACGCACCGAGCACGATGACGAAGCCGAACATGATGAGGTAGGCCCAGACCAGATCGATATCCGACACGCCGAGCAGGCCATAGCGGAACGCGTTGACCATGTACAGGATCGGATTCAGATGCGAGATTTCCTTCCACGGCGACGGCAATTGCGCGACGTTGTAGAACACCCCGCCGAGATAGGTCAGCGGCGTAAGCACGAAGGTCGGAATGATCGCGATGTCGTCGAACTTGCGCGCGTAGATCGCATTGACGAAACCGAGCAGGGCGAAGATCGCCGCAGCGAGCACGAAGGTGCTCAGGGTGACGAGCGGGTGATACAGGTGGATTTTGGTGAAAAACAGGGAAAGCGCCAGCACGATGATGCCGACCATGAGACCACGCAGCACCGCGCCGGCGACGTAGCCGCCGAGGATCGCCCAGCTCGGCATCGGCGACACCAGCATTTCCTCGACGAAGCGCTGGAACTTGGCGCCGAAGAAGGAACTGGTGATATTGCCGTAGGCGTTCTGGATCACGCTCATCATGATCAGGCCCGGCGCGATGTATTCGACATAGGAAATGGGCGAGCCATCCGGCCCTTGCGCGATCTGACCGATGCGGCTGCCGATCAGCTTGCCGAAAATGATGAAATACAGGGTCATCGTGATTGCCGGCGGCAGCAGGGTCTGCACCCAGATGCGCAGGATGCGCACGACTTCGCGGCGCGTGATCGTGCCGAGCGCGATCAGATTGGCTTGCGCGTTCATGCCGCCACCTTGCCACTGTCCAGCGTGCGGTCGACCAGGCGCACGAACAATTCCTCGAGGCGGTTGGCCTTGTTGCGCATCGAGGTCACCGTGATCCCGCGCGCCGACAGCGTGGCGAACAGCGAATTGAGGTCGTGCGCGCGCGACATCTCGGCCTCGAGCGTATGGTCGTCGATGCGCGTGAGCTTCACATCAGGCAATTGCGGCAGCTCGCCGCAGACCGTGCTCAGATCGAGCACGAAGGTCTCGACGTCGAGTTTGCCGAGCAGATTTTTCATCGACGTGTTCTCGATGATGTGGCCGCGATCGATGATCGTGATATTGCGGCACAGTTGCTCGGCTTCCTCCAGATAATGCGTGGTCAGGATCACCGTGGTGCCGGCCGCGTTGATGCCCTCGATGAACTTCCACATCGAACGGCGGATTTCGATATCCACGCCCGCGGTCGGTTCGTCGAGGATCAGCAGGCGCGGCTCGTTCATCATCGCGCGCGCGATCATCAGGCGCCGCTTCATGCCGCCGGAGAGCGTGCGCGTGATCGCGCGGCCCTTGTCCCACAGGCCGAGCTGCTTGAGGTACTTTTCCGCGCGCCCGAGCGCGACCTTGCGCTCGATGCCGTAGAAACCGGCCTGATTGACGCAGATGTCGACCGGCGTTTCGAACAGATTGAAATTGATCTCCTGCGGAACTAGGCCGATCATGCGCATCGCATCGCTGCGGCGCGTGCGAATCGGGATGCCGAACACGCGCACGTCGCCGCTCGTGGCATTGACCAGCGAGCTGACCACGCCGATCAGGGTGGATTTCCCGGCGCCGTTCGGACCGAGCAAGGCGTAGAAATCGCCGGCCTGCACGGTCAGCGAAATGCCCTTCAGCGCCTCGACGCCAGTGGGATAGGTCTTGCGTAAATCCTGGACTTCAAGCGCGGGGACGATCGGGGAAACAGTGCTCATGGCTGCGCAAACGGGGCTGAACGCGTAGTATAGCGACCCTTTGAGTTGAGCGGACTTCAAGCAACCGTGGCCGAACACTTTCCCCTGCGCCTGACCGAGAGCCGCATGCTGGCACCCAGCGTGCGCCATATGGCCTTCGAGCGCGCCGACGGCACGCCTTTCAACTTCATCCCCGGCCAGTTCGTGCAGGTGCATTTCAACTATCCCGACGGCAAGCCGACCAAGCGCAGCTACTCGGTCGCGACGGTCGGTCCGGGCGACGGTACACCCGTGCAGCAGATTGAAATGGCCGTGTCGTATGTCGAGGGCGGCGCGGCGACGGATCTGCTCGGGCATTTGCAGCAAGGCCAGAACATCGACGGCAGCGGCCCTTATGGCCGTTTCTGCCTGATGGAGGGCGATACCAATCGGCGCTATATCCTTGTCGCCACCGGCACCGGCGTGACGCCCTATCGCGCGATGCTGCCGCAGATCAAGCGCTTAATCCACGCGCGAGATGTGGAAGTGGCTTTGGTCTACGGTGCGCGCAATCCGGGCGAACTGTTGTACGGCGACGAATTCGAGGCGTTCGCGCTAGAAAATCCACAATTCCACTTTTACGCCTGCTTCTCACGCGAGGCGCGCGTGCATCCGCGCGCACACGACCGCCGTGGGCACGTGCAGGTCGCACTCGACGAATTGCGGCCCAACGCCGAGACCGATATCGCCTATCTGTGCGGCAATCCGAACATGGTCGATCAGGCCTTCGCCCTGCTCAAGGACGCCAGCCTGCCGATTCCGCATATCCGCCGCGAGAAGTACGTTTCGTCCCGATAGCTGTAAAGGATACTTGACAGGTAGTTCGTGTGCAACCTACAGTACGAACTGTCAAGTAACCTTTACATGCCGCACGGTCATATTGCGGCATTGGGAGAACCAGCCGTGACCCGCATTACTCGTCGAAGCTACGATCGCCGCGTCATGATCGCGATGTCGATCTACGTAGTGGTGTTCCTGACCGTGTGGCCGCTCGCACGCAGTGCGACCGACCCGTTGACGAAAGTCGCCTATGCGCTGACGCCAGTATTGCCGCTGTTCTATGTGATCTGGCTGATGGCCCGACGCATTCTGCAAAGCGACGAACTCGAACAACGAACGCATCTGATTGGCCTCGGCGTTAGCGCAGCTGTCGTTTCCGTCCTCAGCATCGTCAGCGGATTTCTCGCCGCTGCGAACCTCATGTCGCTCGCAGCGGCCTCGATCGTGCTGGTGTGGATTTTCCCTCTACTCATGATCAGTTACGGCATCGCTCGCGGCTATGCAGCGCGCCGTTACGGCGGCGGCGCCTGCGATGACGACGGCATGCCGGCGTATATCCGGTTCCTTTATGCCGCCGCCATTTTTTGCCTTGTCGCGGTATATGTGTATTTTCGCACCGGCGACGAGCAGGGCGTGTCCTTCGCGTTGGGAATGGCCGCCGCGCTGGGAGCCGGTGCCGTGTTTTTTGGAGTCTGCCGCTGGCGCCGCCGGCGCTTGCCGCAGGGATGAACAACTCCTTGCGTCAACTTCGCGAGCAGCGCAGCTGGTCGCAGGGCGAACTCGCCGAGCGCCTCGACGTATCGCGCCAGACCGTCAACGCGATCGAGACCGGCAAGTACGATCCGAGTCTGCCGCTCGCCTTTCGCATCGCCAAACTGTTTCGCCAGTCCATCGAATCGATCTTCGCGCCCGGGAAGGAGTGAACCGTGACCAAGAAGATTTTTTTGCGCATTGCCTTGTTGCTTTTCCTGGGAGGCTATTTCGTCTACGTGAATTTCCTCAAGCCGCGGCCTGGCGGCGACGAGGCCGCACGTCCCGCGACCGCCGCCGCGATTCCCGCCAATGCGCGCGAGTTCACGCTCGGCGCGCTCACGTTCAACGCCTGCGAGTTGACGCAGAAGCATTCGGGCGCAACGACCGCGGCATTCTGCGCGCCGTTTTCGGTGCCGGAAAATCGCGACAAGGCCGACAGCCGCCGGATCGAATTGAAACTCGCGTTGATCAAGAGCGAAGCCGAGCGCGCGGATACCGACATCGTCGTGTTCTTCGCCGGCGGGCCCGGTCAGGCCGCGGTCGAAACCTATCCGCAGATCGCCGCCGCGCTCGCTCCGCTGCGCAAGCATCACCATATCCTTCTGCTCGATCAGCGCGGCACCGGTCAATCGCATCCGCTCGACTGCAAGGCGGACAAGACCGAGGCCGCCGATGGCGACGAGACGGCCGCAGGATTCGACGCAGGCAAGATCCGCGACGCGGTGGCCAGGTGTCTGGCCGAAGTCGAGCAACGCGCCGATCCGCGCCAGTACACGACGACGATCGCCGCGCAGGATCTCGAAGACGTGCGCCAGGCGCTCGGCGCGCCGCAGTTCGATCTGGCCGGCGTGTCCTACGGCACGCGCATGGCGCAGCAGTATCTGATGCGCCACCCGGATGGCGTGCGCAGCGTCGTGCTCGACAGCGTCGCGCCGAACGAGCTGATCTTCGGCCAGGAATTCGCGCAGAACCTGGAAACGGCGCTCAAATCCCAATTTGCCTTGTGCGCGCGCAATGCCGCCTGCGCCAAGGCATTCGGCGATCCGTACGCGAGCCTGCTCAAGCTGCGCGATGCATTGCGCGTCAAACCGCAGGATTACGCGTTCCGTGATCCGGTGACGTTCGCTTCGACGACGATACATTTTACCGAGAGCCGCCTCGCCGGCCTCGTGCGCCTGTTCGCCTACGCGCCGGAAAGCGCCGCGCTGCTGCCGCTATCGATCGCCGAAGGCCTCAAGGGCAACTACACGCCGCTGGCCGGACAGACACAGCTGCTGCAGGAAGACATGTCGACCACGATGAACGGCGGCATGCAGGCCTCGGTGGTCTGCGCCGAGGACGCCGATCTGCTGCACGACAATCCCGACGAGGCTTCGACCCTGCTCGGCACGCGCCTGGTCGATGCACTGCGCGCGATATGCGCGGTATGGCCGCATGGCACACGCCCCGCGGACTTTCATGCGCCGATCAAGTCCGACAAACCCGTATTCGTGCTCGAAGGCGAACTCGACCCGGTCACGCCGCCACGCTACGGCGAACAGGTGATGAAGGGTTTGAGCAACGCGAAACTGCTCATCGCCAAGGGTCAGGGACACAACGTGATCGGCCGCGGCTGCATTCCGAAACTCGTCGGCGAGTTCGTCGACACCCTGCACGCAAAAACACTGGACGTGAGCTGCGCCGACGCGCTCGGCCCGCTGCCGGCCTTGATCGACTTCGGGGGAGCCGCGCCATGATCGACATCCAGGACCTGCACAAGGCGTTCGGCAACGGCGGCAAACGCGTCGTCGCCGTCGACGGCGTGACCTTCACCGCACGCGACGGCGAAATCACCGGCCTGCTCGGCCCCAATGGCGCAGGCAAAACCACAACCCTGCGCTGTTTGTATACTCTGATGCAACCCGACCGTGGCAAAATACTCGTCGATGGCATCGACGTCGCGACCGACCCGCTTGCGGTGCGGCGCAACCTCGGCGTGCTGCCCGATGCGCGCGGGCTGTACAAGCGCCTGACTGCGCGCGAAAACATCGCCTACTTCGGTCAATTGCATGGACTCGACGACGCGACGATCCGCACGCGCAGCGACGCGGCGATTGCCGCGCTCGACATGTCCGACTTCGCCGACCGGCGCACCGAGGGCTTCTCGCAGGGCCAGCGGGTCAAGACCGCGATCGCGCGCGCGCTGATCCACGATCCGAAAAACGTGATTCTCGACGAGCCAACCAACGGCCTCGACGTGATGGCCACGCGCGCGATGCGCGAGTTCCTCAAGCGCCTGAAAAACGAAGGCCGCTGCGTGCTGTTTTCCAGCCACATCATGCAGGAGGTCGCCGCGCTGTGCGACCGCATCGTCGTGATCGCGAAGGGCAAGGTCGTCGCCGACGAATCGCCAGACGCGCTGCGCGCACAAACCGGCGAGGCGAATCTCGAAGACGCCTTCGTCAAGCTGATCGGGACCGATGAAGGACTTGCCGCATGAAATCCGCACTCGTCGTTTTCTTGAAGGAAGTCCGCGAAAACCTGCGCGATCGACGCACCGTGATCAATACCCTGATCACCGGACCGCTGTTCGCACCGCTGATCTTCGTCCTGTCGATCAATACCATCGTCAGCCGCGAACTCGACAAGGCAGAACGTCCGCTGGTGTTGCCGGTGATCGGCGCCGAGCACGCACCGAACCTGATCGAGGCGCTCAGGCAGCAACGCGTCGAAATCAAGCCGGGACCGGCAGACGCCGAGCGCGCGGTGCGCGAACAGGATGCCGACGTGGTGCTGCGCATTCCGGAAAAATACGCCGAGGACTGGAACAAGGGTCAGCCCGCACAGGTCGAAATCGTCTACGACGAATCGCAAAGGGACGCGGGCAGTTCGGTCAATCGCCTGCGCGGCATGCTGGATTCCTACGGGCAGCGCTCCGGCGCGCTGCGCCTGCTCGCGCGCGGTCTGTCGCCGGCAGTGATGCGCCCTCTGGTCGTTGCCGAGCGCGACCAGTCCACGCCGCAGGGGCGCTCGGGCCTGATGTTCGGCATGCTGCCGTACTTCTTCATCCTCGGCGCGTTCATCGGCGGCATGGCGCTGGCCATCGATACCACCGCCGGCGAACGCGAGCGTCAATCGCTCGAACCGCTGCTCGCCAATCCGGTGCCACGCGGGCAGATCCTCGCCGGCAAGCTTGCGGCGACGACCGCATTCGCAGTGACCACGGTCATGCTCAGCATCATCGCGTTCTCCGTCGCTGGCCACTTCATGCCGACCGAACGCATCGGCATGGTGTTGCAGATCGGCCCGCGCTTTCTCGCCAGCACGCTGTTCGTGATGCTGCCGCTGGCCATGCTGCTCGCCTCGCTGCAGACCATGGTCGCCGCATTCGCGCGCAGCTATCGCGAAGCACAGACCTATCTGTCGCTGCTGATGTTCGTGCCGGTGATCCCGACGCTGATGCTGTCGATCCTGCCGATCAAGGCCAAGCTGTGGATGTACGCGGTGCCACTGATGGGCCAGCAGGTCGCGATCACGCGTCTACTGCGCGGGGATGCGGTTGCGCCAAGCGCGCTGCTGCTGTGTTTCGTCAGCACGGCGGCGGCAGCGCTGATTGTATACTTTGTGACGTCGCGCATATATCACAGTGAGCGTTTGGCGATTTCCGCCTAGCTCCTGTTCATCGTTGCGCATTAGAGCAAGGCTTCCACTCGCCTGCGGCGAGCGGGTGACTTTCTCTTGCTTGCCCAAGAGAAAGTCGCCAAAGAGAATGCACCCCGGTGCCGCGCTCTCCGCACAATCCCGACAACTGCTCCTGCGTTGCTCTACCTCCGGCATCCATGCCGTCGCCTGTGCTGCGAGTGCGCGAATCGGCTCCGGGGTTCGCTTGACGCACATCCCTGTGCGTTCGCGAACTGGGCGCGATCCTCGCGCCCACCCTGCGGGCTGGTCCTACGCCTGTTCGCCGCGCCACAGGGGCCCCCTTTGGGCGGCATCCTGCCGCAGAAGCAACATCCGCCAATTCCAGGCGTAGTCCAGGGATGGACGGATTCGTGCGACAGTCGGCGCCTTTCGCGGTGCCGAGCATCGCAGGCGTAAGCGGGAGCAAGGCGCGCTTGTTTGAGCACAGGGATGTGCGAGTTCGCGCCGGCCCGCTTACGCCGAGAAGCACAGGGAATTTCCCTGCGCGGGATGCGCAGGGAAACACCGCGTCAGGCGCCTAGTGTGCCGTTCCGTTAATAACGTTACATAGACGTTC
>JAYTQX010000037.1:0-3339 GCA_043746455.1 Pseudomonadota bacterium | reverse complement strand
GAAGCGAGCGCCTGATCCATGTCGTGAGCGGAGCGATGATCCGCTCGCGTGCTCAATCGGCGAGCTTTTTCAGCCATTCCGCTGCTGTGGTCGGGCCATTCGCGATCGTATCGGTATGCTCGGCGATAGTTTCGCGGATCGCGATGAAGAATTTCGCGCCGGTCGGTGCGCCGAGCTTCTTCAGCGCCGCGGCGACGAGCGGGGACTTTGCCGGGTCGACGTCCTCGGGCTGAATCAGAAGAAAGTCCCACGACGCGCCATCCGAGTGCACATAGAGTTCGCGTGGCGGCAGCCCGGCCTGACGGTTCGCCTCGTCGTATTGCGCGATCAGCTTGAGAAATTCGACATGCTTGCCCGGCGCGATGTGGTAGATCTCGATCATCTTGCGCGTATTCTGTTCGGCGACTGCGGGAGTGCTGCAAACGAATGCGAGCGCCGCAGCGAGAATCAGGTTGCGAAACTTCATGACGTACTCCTCGGAGTGTGACTAGTAAATTCGGCACATTCAATGCGCCGGTGTGGGGTGGAGCTCCGCGCGCTCGCGCGCGAACCACTGCGGCGGCAACGGCCTGGATTCCGGATAGATTTCGTCGAGCGTATTCGCGTCGTAGAGACGACCGTTCTTCATTACCTGCGCAATCGCCAGCGTATTGCGGATGTCGTCGAGCGGATTCTTGTCGAGAATGACGAGATCGGCATATTTGCCCGGCGCGAGACTGCCGATTTCATCCTGCCGGCCGATCGTCTCGGCCGAACCGATCGTTGCCGCGCGCAATACTTCGTGTGGAGTCATGCCGCCCGCGGCATAGGCCTGCATTTCCCAATGGATGCCGTAGCCCGGTACTTCGCCGTGCGAACCGGTGCCGACCAGGCCGCCGGCGCGCTGCAGCTTGGCCGCGCCCTGCGCAATCGCGCCGAAGAAATATTCGTCCGCTGCATACCAATGCCGGCGCGTGAATTTTTTCTCGGCCAGCAGCGGTGGCGAGAAGCGATTCAATTTCGCATCGTTCTGCGGCAGGTCGCGCTCGATGAAATAGTTCTGCGCCGGCGGACCGCCGTGCGAAATCTGCAGGGTCAGCGTGTAGCTCACGCGCGTTTGCCGCAGCAGTTCGATGACGTCCTTGTACAGCGGCGCGGCGATCAACGCATGCTCGTTGCCGGCGAAGCCGTCCATGATCTGGGTCAGATCGAGTTTCATGTCGAGCGCGCCTTCGGTGGTCGGCTGCAGACCCAGTTCATTGGCCGCCATCGCCACCCATTGGCGCACACGCCGGTTGCCCGTGCGATATTCCTTGAGGTTGCCCAGATGGAAATGATCGACGTAGCGCGAGAGCACATCCCTGACCTGCTGCAGGCTCGTAAATTCGTAGAACGAAAAAATCGCCGTGCCGGTCGAGTAACCGCGTGGCCCAAGCGACAGGCCGGCATCGATCAGATCCTGATAAGCGAGCATGTCGATGCTCAACGTCGACGGATCGAGTCCCGCCGTCTTGCCGAACGCGAGATCGGCGAGAAAGCTCCAGTTCTGCATGTCCAGTACACCGCGCCGCACCTCGGCCCAGTGATCGTGCGTGTCGATGAAACCCGGCACGATGAACTTGCCACCGACGTCGCGCACTGGCGTGACGTCGGGAATCTTCACCTCGCCGCGTTTGCCGATCGCCGCGATGCGATTGTCGGCGATCAGGATATCGGCGTCGGCGATCACCTCATCGCCACGCATGGTGACCGCGGTCGCACCGCGCAGAACGACGCCGGCGTGTGGTACATCGCGCGGCACTTCGACGTTTGCGGCAAACGCCTCGACGCCATCCTGGCCGGGCTGCGGCCGCGTTCGGGTTCCGTCTTCACCTGCGGGATCGAGCGCGATGCTCGCGAGCGGTTGGCGATAGAACGTCGAGCCGACGGTCCAGGTAATCGTTTTGCCGCCATCGGCCCAACCGAAAAAGTCGGCGCCCATACTGGCGAGCTTGCGATGCGCAACCGGCGGCGCGTCGACATCGATGGCCTTGGTCGTATCGCTCGGCATGCGCAACAGGTAAAGCTGCTCGAATGTCTGCGCCAGCAACCACTGCCCATCCGGACTGATGCGTAGATCGTCGACCGGGGCACGACCTTCCTGGAAATAGTAGGCGGGCCCGGTGACCGCGATGAGCCGGTGCCGGTCACTGCCATCGAGCTTTACCGCATTCAATCCGTCGTCGAACATCACGTTGACCGTGGCGCGGTCTGCGCTGAAGTGCGGCAGTCCGCCCATGCGGCCGCTTGCTAACACACGTGCGTCGCCGCCGCGCAACGGCAGAGCAATCAAATCGGCCTGACGCAGCGGGCCGTACTCCATATATTGATGCATGCGTTCGTAATTGCCTGAGCGTTGCGCGACGATGGATTTTCCATCCGGCGTAAATACCGGATTGGTGTAGTAAGCGGGCGCCCGCGTCAGCGCCTTCGACGGGCCGCCATGCCCATCGACTTGCCGGATCTGCCCAGCATCGCTTGCGCTCCAACTGATGTAGACGATCGATTTGCCATCGGGCGACCAGGATGGTTCAAACGCTGGCACACCCTGCGGCGTCAGCGCGTGCGGCGCTGCGTCCTTGCCGAGTTCCATCGTATACACGCGGCCAAGCGCGGAAAACACGATACGTTTGCCGTCGGGCGAAGCGACCGGCGTCTGTATCAGGCGTGCGCGCACGGGCCCGGTATCGTCCTTGAACGAATGCCGCAACGACGGGCCGATGTCGAGATCGACGTGGGCGAGAAATGGAATCTCCGTCGCCCTGCCACTGGCCAGATCGATGCGATGGATTTTTCCGGCATACGCAGCGATCAGCGCATGCCCATCCGGTGTGAACGCGTAGCCTGGCATCACGTCGCGCGTCGAAAGGCCTTCCTGATCGTCGTGCTGCACCGGATAAACCAGTTCGCGATCGCCGCCGTTGACGAGATCGCGCACGCGCAGCTCCGTCTTGCCTTGCAGGCGTGCGGCGTAGACCAGGGTCTTGCCGTCGGGCGACAATGCCGGTCGCATCGCGCTGCCCTGATTCGTGACGATGGTGTCGTCGGACCCGGCAGCGAGGTCGCGCCGCTGGATGCTCCACATCGGCAAAGTCATGTCTTCATCGAAAGTGCCGTAGCGGCCGGCGAAATACAGTGCGCGGCCGTCGGGCGATGCCGTGGCGCCAAGCACGCTGTAACGCTGATTCTTGGGCTGGGTGTCGTAGCTCTTGCCACGGGTGATCCGCTCGCCGCGGCCGTCGCCGCCGATCGCGTAGCGCCACAATTCGTACGCGGTCAGGTCGGGGTGGAAGACCGAGACATAGATCGAGTGCCCATCGG
>JAYTQX010000036.1:0-14960 GCA_043746455.1 Pseudomonadota bacterium | reverse complement strand
TCCTGCTGCATCGTCAAAGTCATCTGCTTGTGCGTCATCGTGTACGATCCAAATTCCGGTTTTGTTTCGACATCAAAGCAAAATCAGAGTTTCCTTAGTCGAGAAAGGACTCTTTCGGATCGGAGCGGAGTTGAAATGTCCGGGCTGCAACATGGACAGCTGGATTGCGCTCAATAACTTAAAGCAGCAAGTTGTCTGCGAGCTTTGTGGAATGGAATACGATGCTACAGGCCAGCTCGTTGATACCGCGTGGCGTTATCGTCGCTCTGGAATTCTCGGCACGGAACGACACGCTCAGGGCGCCATTCCTGTTGCTCTAACCCTTCAACAACTCGATGCGAATTTTTTGGTGTACGCGGAGATGGTGTTTATTCCGTTTCGCTTGAGTTGGCGCGAGCGAACGAAGGCGACCTGTGCGAGATTGATTTTGTATGGCTCATCCCCCGACCTTATCCGGACCGGACGGCGATAATCTTAGGAGAATGCAAGGATCATGGCCCCATCACAGTAGGAGACTTCCAACGAGACATCGATACCTTGAAACGGGTCGCGGATTCATTTCCGGTGGAACGATTCCAAATGTACGTTCTTCTATCGAAACTGAAGCCGTTCACCGATCAAGAGGTTGAAATTGCAAGGTCACTGAACACAGCGCACTCCTGGAGATTAATTCTTCTCACTGCCCGCGAGCTAGAGCCGTACTATATTTTCGATCGCGCCAAGAAGGAATTCGACATTGACGGCTATGGTGGCTCTCCCGAAGATCTAGCTCGGGCCACCGCAAAAATGTATTCCTCGGTTGTGCCAGCGGACTCGTCTGAATAGCTTAATCAAAGAGTTTTGGCTAGAACGGTATCTCGTCATCGTCGAAGCTGTCAGCCGGCGCCTGCGCGGGCGCACTGCGCGGGGGCGCGGATTGCGGCCCACGCGCGGGACCGCGCTCGCGGCGTTCGCCGCCGCCGGAGCCGCCTTCAGCACCGCCACCTTCGCGGCCGCCGAGCATCTGCATTTCGTCAGCGATCACTTTGGTCGAGTAGCGTTTGACGCCGTCTTTTTCGTATTCGTCGGTGCGCAGCTTGCCTTCGATATAAACCTGCCGGCCTTTCTTCAGGTACTCGCCCGCGATCTCGGCAAGGCGGCCGAAGAATTCGATGCGATGCCACTCGGTGCGTTCCTGCTGCTCGCCGGTTTGCTTGTCCTTCCACGATTCGCTGGTCGCGATGCGGATGGAAGTGATTGCCGTACCGCTGGGTGTGTAGCGCGTTTCCGGATCGGCGCCGAGATTGCCCACCAGAATGACCTTGTTGATGCCGCGTGCCATGTTGCCACCTCGTGTTCGACGCTGAGTGAATATTGCAAGAATACCATGCGCCGGAAGCGTCGATCGTCAGCACGAATCGACCTGGCGCGTAGGAAAACGCCGTTCGGATCGCCCGGGCGGCTGTTGCCACGAATGTTTGGCGATTCGGCGTTATGATGGATCGCGCAGGCGCCACAGCGCTCAGGCTCGACGTTGTTTTCCGCAGGCTCGCCTGCAACGGTTTCCCGGAGGATTGACTCATGACGGACAAAAAGATCATCGCGGTGGTCGGCGCCACCGGCGCTCAGGGCGGCGGCCTCGTACGGGCGATTCTGGCCGATCCCAACGGCGGCTTCGCGGCACGCGCGATCGCGCGCGACGTCAATTCGGACAAGGCCAGGGCGCTGGCCAAGCTCGGTGCCGAAGTCGTCGCTGCGAATGCCGACGACGAGGCAAGTCTGGCGACGGCGCTCAAGGGCGCATACGGCGCTTTTTTTGTGACCTTCTTCTGGGAGCACTTTTCGCCGGCGAAGGAAAAGGCGCAGGTGCACAACATGGCGGCCGCAGCGAAGGCCGCGGGCGTCAAGCACGTCATCTGGTCGACGCTTGAAGACACGCGCCAGTGGGTACCGTTGTCGGACAACCGCATGCCGACGCTGATGGGCGAATACAAGGTTCCGCATTTCGATGCCAAGGGCGAGTCCAACCAGGTTTTCACCGAGCTGGGTGTGCCGACGACATTCCTCCACACCTCGTTTTATTGGGAGAACCTGATTTTCTTCGGCATGGGGCCGAAGAAAGGTCCCGATGGAACGCTGGCCTTTACTTTGCCGATGGCGGACAGCAAGCTGCCGAGCATGGCGGTCGATGACATCGGCAAGTGCGCCTACGGCATCTTCAAGCAAGGACCCGAATATATCGGCAAGAGTCTTGGCATCGCCGGCGAACACCTCACCGGCGCGCAATTCGCCAAGGCGCTATCGACGGCGCTGGGACAGGAAGTGCGCTACAACGCCGTGAGTCCCGCGACGTATCGCGGTTTCGGTTTTCCGGGTGCGGACGATCTGGGCAACATGTTCCAGTTCAACGCGGAGTTTTCCGACGACTTCTGCGCGCGTCGAAATCTGCAACAGTCGCGCGCACTGAATCCGGCGTTGCAGACGTTCGATGCATGGCTTGCGGCCAACAAGACGCGTATTCCGCTGGAGTAGCGTCAAGCAAAAGCGCGCTCGGCAAACATCGGCAATGCCGCCGATGTTTGCAGCTGCGAAATAAACGCCTCGAATCTGACGCGCAGACTCAGCCCGCCGGCACCACCGGCAAATCGATGAACGACGCGTTCGCGCCATCGTGATACACGCGCTGCGTGGCTTTTTTGTAGTCGCCGGGCTTGGCGAAGAAAATATTCGGCACGAACGTCTGCGGGTTGCGGTCGTAGAGCGGAAACAGGCTCGATTGGATCTGCACCATGATGCGGTGGCCGGGCTCGAACACATGATTCGCGGTCGGCAGACCGAAGCGGTAGACCAGCGGCTGATCCGCGGCGATCGCCTCGGGATGCTCGAAGCTGTCGCGATAGCGGCCACGGAAGATGTCCATGGAAATGCCTAGCTCGTAGCCGCCCATTTCCGGTCGCGACGGCACCGTGTCCGGATAAACGTCAATGAGCTTGACCACCCAGTCGCTGTCGCTGCCGCTGGTGGATGCAACCAGATTCACCTGCGGCACACCGCCGATATGCAGCGGCTCGGTCAGTGGCGCGGAGATATAAGTCAGCACGTCGGGACGTCCATCCACGAAACGTTGATCGTGCACGAGCCAGCGTGTCCACGCGTCGTGGTCGGCAAAATGTATCGGCCGTGGCAGATACGGAACCGGCTTGGCCGGGTCGGAGACGTATTCGTCGAACTTGCCTTGCGCGGCGTCGGGCGCCGTGAACGAGAGTCCCTGGTTGGCGGTGAGGTACAGCGGCTTGGGCGTCGCCGCGCAACCCTTGTCGCAGCTCAGCGGCCAGGACTTGAATCGATCCCAGCGATACTCACCAGTATTGTAGATCAGCACGGGCGGCGTGTCGGCCTTGGGCGCGCCGTCGACGAGATATTGATCGAAGAACGGCTTCAACACATCGCGACGGAACTGCAGGGCGGAGTCGCCTTCCCACTGCAGCGGCCCGAGCGAATAACCGTCGTAGTTGACTTGGCTGTGCCGCCACGGCCCCATCACGAGAAAGTTCTTGTCGTTGGCTGTGTCCTTCGGCTCGACGGCGGCGTAGCTGTGGATCGCGCCCCACATGTCTTCCTGATCCCACAAACCCTGCTCCCACAGCGTCGGCACCGTGAGCGGCTGCTGCGCGATGATCTTGTCCAGCGCCTGACCCTGCCAGAAACCGTCGTAGGCCGGGTGCTCGGATACCTTGCGCCAGAACGCCAGCTGGTCGAGCCCGGCCGCGCGTGCGAAGTCGCCCGCAGAACCGGCGCGCAAGAAATTCTCGTAGTCGTCGTAGCCGGCGCGTGGAACCTGCTTCCCCTCGCCTTTGACCGTGGTCTGGCCCGTGAAATAGTCGAAGTTGGGCTGGCGAAACGCGCCATAGTGGAACCAGTCGTCGCCCATCCAGCCGTCGACCATCGGGCTTTCCGGTGCGGCGACCTTGAGCGCCGGGTGCGGATTGATCAGCGCCATCACCACGGTAAAGCCTTCGTACGAGGAACCGAGCATGCCGACCTTGCCGTTGCTTTCCTTCACGTTCTTCACCAGCCAGTCGATCGTGTCGTAGGCGTCGGTCGAGTGATCGACCTTGCTGCTGTTGAGCGGCCCGCGCAGTGGACGCGTCATCACGTAATCGCCTTGCGAGCCGTACTTGCCGCGCACATCCTGGAAGACGCGGATGTAGCCGGCCTTGACGAACACCTCGTCGCCCTGCGGCAAGGTCGCGAGCATGCTCGAACTGACGTTGCGCTCGGTGCGCTTGGCGGCGTCGTAAGGCGTGCGCGTCAGCAGGATCGGCGCATGCGTCGCGCCTTTGGGAATCACGATCACGGTATACAATTTCACGCCGTCGCGCATCGGAATCATCTCGACGCGCTTGATGTAGTCGGCGTTTTCGGTCGGTGCGGTGAACTTGGCCGGAATGTCGGGTGTCAGCGGCGGCGTATCGGCTTGTGCCAGTGAGAAGAGACAGGCAAGCAAGCTGGGCATAAAGCGGAAAACGATGAAGCGAGCAGAGTGAATCGAATTCATCGATGGACCTTTCTCGAACGGGTGGAATCGCGTCGCGCGATACTAGCCGCGAACAGTAGCGCCGCCTAGAGCCGCAGGTCATTCGCAGAAAACGCCGAAAAAGAGCCGTCATTACTCGCTGCATCCGCAGCTCGCCCTTCGGGCCGGCTTCGCCGTTCGCTCCGGCATCCTGCCTACGCAGTCCAGCGAAAGCTGGGTTTTCAACAGCAAAGCTGGTCATCCAGTTTGATTTTTCTTTTGCTTCCAAGTGCCAGGGTCAAGATGGATGACCAGCTTCGCTGTTGTAAAGCGCTTCCAGCTTTCGCTGGAATGACGAGCAGGACAACCAACCCGCTATAATCATTCGCGAAAACGCACCGGCGACCTCACAAGATGGCTACGGTTTCACCCGAACTTGCGCGCACGATTTCCCGCTTCGCCGACGCGCAGGCGCTGGCCGCGGCCGACATGGTGGCGGTCAACGCGCTGATTCGCGCGCGGCTCGCATCGGATGTGATCCTGATCAACCAGGTCGCCGAACACATCATCGGCGGCGGCGGCAAGCGCCTGCGGCCGATGCTGCACCTGCTCGCCGCGCACGCCGCCGGATACCGCGGCCAGAGTCACATCCCGTTGGCCGCGCTGATCGAGTTCATCCACACCTCGACCCTGCTGCACGACGACGTCGTCGACGAATCCGACCTGCGCCGCGGGCGCAAGACCGCGAACGCGCTGTGGGGCAATGCAGCCAGCGTGCTGGTCGGCGATTTTCTCTATTCGCGTTCGTTCCAGATGATGGTCGAACTCGACAGCATGCGCGTGATGCGCATCCTCGCCGACACCACCAATCGCATCGCCGAAGGCGAAGTGCTGCAACTGCTCAACATCCACAACCCGGACACCAGCGAAGTAAAGTATCTGGATGTGATCGAGCGCAAGACCGCGGTGCTGTTCGCCGCGGCCACGCGCCTCGGCGGTGTTCTCGCCGGTTTGCCGACCGAACAGGAAGAAGCGCTTGCCGATTACGGACTCAATCTAGGGTTTGCATTCCAGATCGCCGACGATGTGCTCGACTACGTTTCCGACGCCGGCACGCTGGGCAAGAACATCGGCGACGATCTCGCCGAAGGCAAGGCGACCCTGCCGCTGATCTACGCAATCGAGCGCGCCGCGCCCGCGCAGGCCGCAAGTCTGAAGCGCGCGATCGAGACCGGCGGTCTGGATTCGCTCGACAACATCATCGCCGCGATCCGCGACTCCGGCGCGATCGAGCGCGCGCGCGCCTGTGCGCAAAAGTATGCAAATGCGGCAAAAGCAGCGTTGTCCACTTTGCCGCATTCGCCCGCACGCGATGCGCTGTTCGTGCTCGCCGACCACGCCTTGCAGCGCGATCACTGAGGATTGCTGCGCTGAATGACGGCGTTGCCTCCGGCCGTCCGCCACGCCCTCTGTGCATGCCGGCAGCCCGGGCAGGCAGTCCGCCGGCCATAGGCCACGCGCACGGTAGCGCGCCGGCAAGCAACATGCTCGCCGGCTGCTGATCAGGCGCCGCCGGCTTTTCCCTTTTTATCGCCCTTCCCTTTCCTGGCAGCCGGCGCTTTCGACTTCCGCGCCTGCTCGGCCAGAGCACGATAGCGCTCGCGGATTCCGTCGAGATCGTCTTCCTCAAGCTCCTCCAGGATCAGCAGCGAATTATCTGCCTGCTCCATCGCACGGATCACTTCGTCGAGCTTGATCTGCAACGCTTCAGTGTCCCGGTTCTGCGAACTCTGGATCAGGAACACCATCAGAAACGTGACCAGGCTGGTGCCGGTATTGATCACCAGCTGCCAGGTGTCGCTGTAGTGAAAAAGCGGACCGGTCGCGGCCCAGGCCACGATCACACTAAACGCGAGGATCGTGGCGAGCGGCCTGCCGGTTGCGCGCGCCGACCAGATGGTGAAGCGCGCAAATAACGACTTGGTTCTCATGGCATGTCTTGCTGGCCGGGGACGGAAGGTCGACTATCCGCCCAGGACGCACCCGACACAAGCCATGCCGCGCAAACCATCAACCGGACTTCGCGCCGGCGAACACTTCGTCGAAGAAACTGTGCATCTGCGCAAAAGCGCGCTTGGCGACCGGCGCGTCGTACTTGCAACCCGGCACTTTTCCGTCGGCGGTCGGAATCGCGAAGCAGTGCACCGCGCCGCTATAGATCACGAACTGCCAGTCCGCGTTGGCGTCGCGCATCTCCTGCTGGAAGCCCGCGATCTGCTCGGGCGACTCGAACTTGTCGTCGGCGCCGTGCATGACCAGCACCTTGGCCTTGATCTTGTCGGTGAATGCGGGATCGCCGGCCAGATTCGCGTGGAACACCGCTGCACCGCCGATGTCCGCGCCGCTGCGCGCCAGATCGAGCGTGGTCGCGCCGCCGAAGCAGAAACCGATCGCGCCGTAATGCTTGCCGTCGAGCGGCGCCTTGCCGGCCTGCGCCTTGAGCTGGGTCAGCGCGGCGTCGATGCGCGCACGCAGGTCGCTGCGATGCTCGTACATCGACTTCGCCGCCGCACCGGCTTCAGCGGCATTCTTCGGCCGCACATCGACGCCGTACACGTCGGCGACGAGAATAACGTAGTCCTTGCCGGCAATCTGCTTGGCCAGCGCGACCTGATCGGGATTCATGCCGAGCCAGTCCGGCGTCATCACAATCCCCGGCCGTGCAGTTTTCACCGCGTCGTCGTATACAAGTACACTCTGCATTTTCTTGCCGCCGACATCGTAGTCGATGTTCTTCGCCACCATGGCGCCTTGGGCGCTGGCGGTGAAGCAGGTCAACAGACCGAGTGCGAGCAAACGTTTCATGGGAATTCTCCGACAGTGAGCGAATGAGGTGAGGCTGCGCGGTAATGATACTGCGGCCGACGGTGCAGGATATTCCAACAGCGAGTTTGTTAGACTGGAATTGCATGAATCTTCTTTCATCCGCGAGGCCGCCATGTTCAAGATCCGCCTGTTTCTCGCTGCATCCGCCGTCTGTGTCGCCGCCGCCGCCCTTGCGCATTCGCCGGAAGAAGACGCAATCGACTACCGCCAGGGCTTGATGACCGTGGTCGGCTGGAATTTCGGCCCGCTCTACGCGATGGTCAAAGGCAAGACTCCGTTCGATGCGGCGGAGTTTTCCAAACACGCTTCGCGCATCGCGTTTCTGAGCGACCAGCTGGTCGAAGGTTTTCCGAAGGGTTCGGACAAGGGCCACGACACCGCAGCTAAACCGGCGATCTGGGAAAGCTTCGACGATTTCCAGTCCAAGGCGAAGGATTTCAATCGCGAAGCGCTGGCGCTGGCCGACATAGCCAAGGGCCACGACGAAGCGAAGGACAAGGAGCAGTACAAGAAAGTCGCCAACGCCTGCAAGGCTTGTCACGACAAGTACAAGAAAAAAGATGAGTGAGGCTGAGGGCGAATTTGCTCGCCAATCCGAATTCGCCGTTCGGCTCGCCCCCTTCCGCCCTTCGGGCACCTTCCCCCGCGACGCAGGGGAAGGGAAGACCGATGTGCTGCAAATTTGCATCCTTCCCCTGCATTAGCGGGGAAAGGGAAGACCGATGTGCTGCAAATTTGCATCCTTCCCCTGCATTAGCGGGGAAACATCGGCAGGATTGCCGATGTTTACAGCGGATGCTGCCCGAAGGGCGAGCCACATGGATGTGGCGAGTACAAGGTGGCGGCAGCCGGAAGGGGGCGCTTCACGGCTCTACGCGGAACCGAACCAGGACAACAGCGCGACCGCGGCAACCGCCAGCGCAAACAAAATCAGCGCGCGCCAGCCGCTGACGAAATACGGTTGTGCCGCTTCGATGCGCTTGCGTCCGCTTAACATCGGCAAGGTCAGATTGTCGTGCTTGACCAGCCAGTGCAGCAGCACGGCTGCGATATGCAGGGCTATCAGGACCAGCAGCACGGTTTCACCCAGATGATGCAGGCGTGACATGAGCTTGATCGTCTTCGTGGAAACATGGTCCACGTAGGGACCGTCTTCATCGATGCCGTCGCTGGCAAACAGACCGCTGATCGCCTGTATGAGCACGCAGGCGAGCATCACGAGCACCGACCAGCCGCCCAGCGGATTGTGGCCGACTCCAGCTGCCTTGCGCGCCGGAGCGGAGAACAATTCCTTCACATAGTGCATGACGGTCGCCGGTCCGCGCACGAAATCAGCGAATCGGCTGGTCTGCGATCCGGCAAATCCCCAAGCCACACGGAAGACGATCAGCGCGAGGGTCGCGTAGCCGAAGCGGTAATGCCATTCCATCGACAGCACGTCGAACTCCGCCGTCGCGAACTGCAGCGCGATCAGCACGACCAGTGCCCAATGGAACAGGCGCGTCGGCCAGTCCCAGACACGGATGCCGGTCTCGCCGTCTTCCGCCGCGCTCATGCGATACCGAGACCTTCGATTTCACTGATCGCCGCCAGGTCGAAACCCACGAGGCGTGCAAACTCGCGTCCGCGTTCGGCGTAGTCGTGGAATTGATCGAAACTCGGTGCGCCGGGCGACAACAGAACCACGCCTCCTGCAGGTGTCAGTGCCTGCGCGCGCGCAAGCGCCTCGTGCAGTACCGGCACGCTGTCGAGCACAAAACCGGGGTCGACAATATGCCGCAGCGCGTCGGCGATCGCGGCGCCGTTCGCGCCCATCGTCACGATCGCCTGCGGCGGCGTCTTCGCGACGAAGTCCGCAAAAGGACTCCAGTCGACGCCGCGGTCGAAGCCTCCGACAAGAATAGTCACCGCGCGCCCGGTCAGACTGCGCAACGCCTCGATCGCCGCATACGGCGTGGTCGCAATGCTGTCGTTGATCCACTCGATTCCGTTGCGCGTGCCGAGCGTTTGCAGGCGATGTGGCAGGGGTTTGAAGGTGGCGACATGCTGTGCCAACGCGCGGGAATCTTCGCCGGCAGCGTCAATCGCAGCGAGCGCCGCGCAGACATTCTGCGCATTGTGCAGTCCAGGCAGCGGGATCCCGGCGAGCGCAACGATGCGTTCGTCTGCGCGGAAAATCGCATCGCCCCGAACGTGCCAGCCGTCCTCGTCGTTGAAGCGAATGCGTTCGCCAGGCGCCACCAATGAATCCAATTCAATCTGCTGCGCATTGATGACGACGTATTGTGCGCGCGCGGCGATCGCCAGCTTGTCGGCGACATAATCTTTGCGCTCGCCATGCCAGTCGAGATGTTCCTCATAGACATTGTTGATCACCGCGATCGACGGCGCGCCGTCGAAATCGCGAGTCTGGAAACTCGATAGCTCGATCACCCACCAGTCCGGTTCGCGCGGCGGTTGCAGCAGGTCGAGCAGCGACAGACCGATATTGCCGGCCAGCGCGACGCACAGTCCACGCCGGCGCAACAAATGCGCGATCAACGCGCTGACCGTGCTCTTGCCCTTGGTGCCGGTCACGCAGATCGTGCGCGCCTGCGCGTGTTCGGCAAACCACAGCGCGCTGCCCGAAGTGAAGCGCACGCCTGCAGCCTTGGCCTGCGGATACGGCGCGCGGTAGGGGCTGACGCCGGGCGACTTGATCACGACATCGAAACAAGCCAAGACGGCAGCACTCGGGGGGGTTGTTATGACGGCAATGCCTTGTTTCCCTTCTCCCGCCGGGAGAAGGTGGCGCGCAGCGCCGGTTGAGGGAAAGTGGTTCGTATCTTCAGCAATCTCTCGCGAATTGAGAGGCTCTCCCCTCATCCGCCTTTCAGGCACCTTCTCCCGGCGGGAGAAGGAAAGGTCAGCCGCTTCGGCCTCGCTGCAGAACACGGTCAGCAGCTGATCTGGAAATTGTTGCAGCAAAATAGATAAGGCAGCCCTGCCCTCGCGGCCGTAACCCCAGACCGCGACGCGCTTGTCCGCGAGCTCAGCCAGGCGCATGCGCAAGGTTCGCGAAACGCGCGGGCAGGAAATGTTCGCCCACGGGTGCGAGCAATGGTTCAAGTGCCAGATCGGTCATGTTGAGCTGCGGCAGGATCTCGCTGACGAAGCGTGCGACCAGCGCATCCTCGCGCCATTCCGCGCGCTGCGACAATGTATACAATGCAGCGCGCGACTCCTGCCCTTCGCCGACGCATTCGAACGGCTTGTGCCCGCGATATTCCAGCAGCGCGTCGAAGCCGGGCGCCAGCGACGGATCGTCGAGCAGGTTGTGGCCGAAAATGGCCAGCAGGCGCGGCTTGGGCATGAACGGAGCCAGCGCCAGAAACACGAAATGGCATTTCGGACAACGCCCGCACCAACGATCCGACGGATGCTCGCCGAGAATGCGGAAGTTGCGGTTGCAGCTGGAAAAGACATCGTCGTAGCGCGCGGTCTTCGCAAACGCGCGCGCCACCGCGAGTTCCGACCAGGGCCGCAGCAGCGAGAAATAATCCAGATCAGCGGCGATATGCGACTGTACATGGGCGCGCAGGCCGCGCTCGAAATCCAGGCTCTTGCTCCACTGGTGATTGACCGGCTGGCCGTCGTATTCCAGCGTCGCGCTCGACGCCGAGCGCTCGTTGGAAAAGGCGATCGCGTCGAAACCGTAGAGGATCGCTGCGCAGACAAGGATCGCGGAATTGATCGCGGTGACCGGAATATGTCCGTTGTATGCGCCGAGGCGGTTGTACTCGAACAGCTCCGGCGCGAGACGGCGTTTGATGTTGAGCATCGGCAGGCCGGTGCGCTCGGCGCAGGCCGCGATCAGAGCCGAATCGCCGATCCATACCGCGGTCGCCGGCTCGTTGATGCGTTTGCATATCTCCACGCTGACCAGCGAATCCTTGCCGCCGCCGATGGGCAGCAAGGTACGGCGCGACAGACCGATCTTCCCTTCTCCCGCCGGGAGAAGGTGGCGCGCAGCGTGGGATGAGGGAAGAGCACTTGTTTTCTGATTCGACTTTACAGATTGAGATGCATTTCCCTCATCCGCCCTTCGGGCACCTTCCCCCACTGGGGGAAGGAAAGATATGCGCCCGCGCAGATCAAGCTGGTTCTGATACGCGAACTCGCCGAGTCCGCGAAAGTATACTTCTTGGAGGAAATCCGCAGTTGCCGCGTCCAGCGCGCCGTTCTCGACGCGAATTTGCGCCGGCACGCCGGCCTTGTAGTAGCTGATGCCGGCGATGAGATGCAGCAGGCGCAACGCCTGCGTGAACGCCGCCGCGCGCGCGGGTGCAAGTGCGGGCGTCTGCGCAAACACTATGGTTTCGATCAGTTCCGGGCCATCGTCGAATGCGTAACGCAGGCTCGCCGCACCGCTGTCGGAAGCGTAGTCGCAGGCGAGAAAGCGAAACGCCTGCGCGTGGCGCGGATCGGCTGATCCAACCATCGCGGAAGAGCTCACAACACAGTTTCCGTTGCGCGGCCGCGCAGGTTGTAGTCCGACGCCATCACCGCGCCATAGGCGCCGGCTTGCGCGATCAACAACACGTCGCCTTCCTGCGGCGCGGGTAGACGGCGATTGCTGCCGAGCACATCGCCCGACTCGCAGATCGGGCCGACGATCTGCACAAGGTCGGTCGCCGGCTCTTCGAGGCGCGAGAGATTGACGATTTCGTGATAGGCCTCGTATAGCGCGGGCCGGATCAGGTTGTGCATGCCGGCATCGACGCCGACATAATGCACATCGCCTTTGCGTTTGGTCTGAGTCACGCGCGCCAGCAGCACACCGGCATCGGCGACCAAATAACGACCGGGCTCGCTCCACAATTCGAACTGCGGATAGGCGGTCTTCACCTCGTCGAGCCCCGCGGCTACCGCGACTAGGTCGAGCGGCGCTTCGTCGGCACGCGCGGGCACGCCGAATCCACCGCCGATATTGAGCGAGCGCACGCTGCCGATTTTTTCCGCGAGGCTCGCCAGCTGGATATGCACTTCCTTCCAATGAGCGGCATTGAGGATGCCCGAACCGAGATGCGCATGCAGGCCGACGATGCGCACGCCATGCTGCGCGGCAAGGCGCTGGAACTCGGCTAACTCGTCCAGCGCCAGACCGAACTTGGATTGCGCGCCGCCGGTTTTTACCTTGTCGTGGTGGCCGCGGCCGATGCCGAGATCCAGGCGCAGTTCGATCTCGCGATCAGCGAACAGATCGCCCCAATGCACGAGAGGATGCAGGTTGTCGAGCGTGATACGCGCACCTTGCGCAATGCCGGCGGCGTAGTCCTCGCGCGCGGCGAAGTTCAGCGTATACAACAGGTCGATGGCGGTGCCGTTCAGCGCCTCGCACGCACGTGCAAGTTCGCCCGGCGAGACGCACTCGAGGCCAAAGCCTTGCGCGGCGATCTCGCGCAGGATCGCCAGGTGCGAATTGGCCTTGATCGCATAGAACCAGCGATCGACCGCCTTGATCGTGCCGCGCAGCGCTTGTGCCTGCGTACGCACGCAGGCGAGGTCGTAGACATAACGTGGCGTAGTTCCGGTTCGCGCCAGCTCAAGCAACTCTCCGCGGCGCGCGCGCCACCATGGCACATTCTGTACAAGGGGCTTTTTATACAGATCGCTCCAGCTCGGGCCGAACACGCCCGCGTCCTCCACGCGCATCGCCTCGGCCTTGATCATCAGGTCGTGCAACTGCGGCACGAGACCCGCGCCGACGTCCTCGTCGACCACAAAGGTGAGGTTGAGATTGTTCGACGACTGCGAAATCAGATGCACGCGCACCGCGCCGAATTCGGCGAGCACGCCGGAGAGCTTGTGCAGCATCGAGCGCATGCCACGCCCGACCATGGTGATCGCCGCGCACGGCGCGATCACTTTCACCCGGCAGACTTTGGCGAGGTCTGCGCAGAGCGCGGACAGCACATCGGTGTTGACCAGGTTCTCGGTCGGATCGAGCGATACGGTGACATTGGTTTCCGCCGTGCCGACCAGATCGATCGACAGGCCGTGGCGCTTGAACTGCTCGAACACGTCGGCGAGGAAGCCGACCTGCTGCCACATGCCGATCGATTCCATCGAGATCAGGGTGATGCCGCTGCGCGAGGAAATGGCCTTCACGCTCGGCGCGGCATCGGCGATGCGCGCGGCGATTTCAGTGCCGTCGAGATCCGGATAATTTGTGTCCTTGATCGCCAGCGGCACGCCGGCCTCGCGCACCGGATTGATGCAGCGCGGATGCAGTACCTTGGCGCCGGTGGTGGCGATTTCCTGCGCTTCCTCGTAATCGAGCCGCGAGAGCAATCGCGCGTTCGGCACCTGGCGTGGATTGGCGCTGAACATGCCGGCGACGTCGGTCCAGATTTCCACTTTTTCCGCGCCGAGCAGCGCGCCGAAATAACTTGCCGACGTGTCCGAACCGCCGCGGCCGAGAATTACAGTCTCGCCATCGTCGTTGCGCGCCATAAACCCCTGGGTGATAAACGCCTCGCCCAGTCCGGCGAGATGCGTTCGCAGCTCCGCATCCGGCGCGGTCGGCACCGAGGCCGAAAGATAGCGGCCCCAGGCATTCTGATTCGGCAGCGGTTCGCTGAGCAGATGCTCGCGCGCGTCGAGCCAGCGCACCGGCAGGCCGAGCGTATTCAAATAGGCCGCGCCCAGCGTCGACGACATCAATTCGCCGAGCGCGAGCACGTCCGCCTGCCAGCTCAGTGCACACTGACGGCAGCGCGCGTCGTCGAGCAATTGATCGAGCCGCACCAGCCAGCCGTCGCTGCTGTGCGCGTCGCTCAAACCGAGTTCGGCGAACATCGCGCGGTGGCGCAGCGCGATTTCCGCTGCAACGGCCGCACATTTTTGCGCATCGGCATGCGCATCGCAGATCGCCTTCAATTTGTCCGTCGTACCGGATAAAGCCGAGACCACGATCAGCACATGCCGATTGCGCGCGCGCCACGCTTTCGCGATCGCGGCGATCTTGTCCCAGCGCGCACGCGTCGACACGGACGTGCCGCCGAACTTGACCACGATCCAGGATTCAGCCGACACGCCTGCCGTTTGCGAACTCACGAATTTATTTTCCAGGGACCCGAATAGTGTTGCGCCGGCACGAGGCAATGGCCGATGCCGTCGCCTGCAGCGCAGCAGGCCGGCAATGATAAGGCGAAACTCCGCTGCGCACGAGCGCTGCGGCGCAATGGCGAAGGCTCGACAGCGGCGCGCGGCTCGTCCATGCTCGACGCCTGACCAATCGGGAGGGGTGCGTGGCCAGCGAAACCGCAAGCAACGAATCCGTCGGCTATGTGCGCCGTCTCGGCGTCTGGGACACGAGCATGATTGTGGTCGGCGGCGTGATCGGTTCGGGCATCTTCCTGAATCCGAAAATCGTCGCCGAACGCACGACCACGAGCCTCGGCGTGATGGAGGCATGGGCCTTCGGCGCCGTAGTCGGCGTGATCGGCGCCCTGTGCTTCGCCGAGTTGGGTGCGCGCCGGCCGCAGGCGGGCGGCACATATGTGTATTTGCGCGAAGCCTTCGGTCCGCTGATCGC
>JAYTQX010000035.1:0-3875 GCA_043746455.1 Pseudomonadota bacterium | reverse complement strand
AATCCGATATCGCCCGCGTGCGCAGGCTCGCGGACCAGTGTGTTCGCATCGAGAGGCGCACCGAGTTGTGCCCAGGTATCGGCGAATGCGTGCGCGATATCGGCGCAGGCCGGTCCGCGAATCGCAACGCCGGTGTCGCGCCACGGCGCGATGCCGTTGTGCGCATCGCCAAGCCATTTCTGCGCGACGCAGATGCCGGAGACGAAACTCGTGTTGCCATCGACGACCATCAGCTTGCGATGGTCGCGGCTGAGCCAACCGAACGGGTTGTCGAAGCGCAGCGGGTTGTAGGCGCGCACCTCGCCACCCGCGGCGTACAACGGTTGCCAGAACTGTGCCTTCGAGTTGCCCAGACAGCCCAGCCAGTCGCGGGTCACACAGACGCGCACCCCGGCAGTCGCGCGCTCGACCAACGCGGCAAGAAATTCGCGCCCGACCGCATCGTCGGCGACGATATAATTTTCCAGCAAGATGCTTTTTCGCGCGGCGCGGATCGCATCCAGCCAGGCATCGAAGTTGGCGCGCGCGTCGATCAGCAGCTCGACCGCATTGCCTTCGCTTAGTATCGCACCAGTGGCGCGGTCGAGCGCCTGGTTGGTGAGACTCTGGGCGGAGACGGAGTAGGGCGCGGGGGATTCGGGAAGTGCGGACATGCGCAGCTTTCAGCCGGTCCGCCGCGTGCCGATGGCGTCGTTGCCAAGCGCACGCAGATACTGCCGGTCGAACGCGGCGAGCTGGCTTTCCAGTTCGGAGTAGGGGCCCGGCTCCCACGCGCGCGAGACGACGCCACGATGCGCGTTCGCGCACAGCTCCCAGTCCTGGCGGTTGGTCAAATCCCAGAACTCGATCGCCGGGCGCGGATCGAAAGCGGGCGCCGCGATCGCGTCGGGATGGAAATACCATTCGCAGACGACGCGCGTGCGGTCGCGCGACAACGGCTGCGCGCGATGCATCATCACGTAATCCGGATGGAACGACAGGAATCCGCTCGGCGACAGACTGTAATAGTATACGCGGCCGCGTTGCTCCTCGGTCAGTGCGGCGAACGGTGCGGCGCAGCGCTCGCCGCCGATGGTCATGCTGCCCTGCGGATTGGCCATCCACATCGGCCCGCCAAGCACGGACCCCTCGTCGAGGTCGTTCTCCGAGTTGCGGAACGGCGTCAGCTTGTTCAGATGCGGATGCGCGAGCGGGCAGTGATAGCACTCGCTGAAATTGTGGAAAATCAGTTTCCAGTTCGCATCGACTTCGTAGACATTGCGCTGCACGGCGCGCAGTTCCGCGGTACGCCATGGCTGGAAGCGGCCGGCAAGGCCGGGCATCGCCTCGGCGAACGGTGCCGGCTGCGGCGCGAGATTGACGAACAGAAAGCCTTCCCAGTTGGTCAGCGCCACGCGGTGCAGCGGATGTTCCGCCACATCGAAACCCGCAACCTCGCTCATCGTCGGCACCGCGCGCAGCGCGCCGTCGAGTCCGTAGGTCCATGCGTGATAGGGACATTGAATCGTCGCACCCAGTGTGCCGGACGCCTGCTGGCACAGTTTGCTGCCGCGATGCCGGCAGTGATTGTGGAACGCGCGAATCTCGCCCGCGCTGTCGCGCAAGACGATCACGCCTTCGCGTTCGAGCTCGAACAGGAAGTAGCTGCCGGGTTGTTCGAGTTGCGATACATGTCCGGCGAGCAGCCAGGAGCGGAAAAAAATCCGCTCATGCTCGGCCTTGAAGATGTCGTCCGAAACGAAGTACTCGCGGCCGAGCGTGTGCTGGCCGAATGCGCTGCGTGTTTTCATGACGCAATCTCGCGGTTCGCGGCCTGCCCTGTCAAGCGTCGGTCGGTCCTGACCCGAACCGTTGGGCAAAGAAGGCGATGATCAAGCCGAACAGCAGCATGGCCAGCATATTCATGGCGAATGTCGAGATGGTGAAGTGCGGCGACGACCCCACCCGTGAAAGCGGCATGACCACGTAGTTCATGACGAAAAACACGACGATGCCATAGGCAAGGCCGGCAGCCATCCAGCGCCGGCGCAGGATCGGCATGCGCGTGGCGGCGAGCACGAAGATGGCCGCGATCAGCAGCGACATCGCCCATTGCAGAATCATGCCCAGCGCCGCGCTGTAAGCACCACCCGAATACGAGGCCTTGCCCAGCACGCCGCGCGCGACCACTTGCAGAATGACGAACGGGCTGAGCCAGTTGATCAGCGCCGCTGCGCCGATATCCGGAGTGCCGGCGATAAAGCCGCCGTAAAGGATCGCAATCAGGTTTTGCCGGGACATGGCTATCGGTGCAACCTGGATTCGATCGATCGCGATGCGCCGCCCGCTATCGTCAATTCTTCTTTTTGTCTTTTGCGGCCGACACCGTCTCCGCAGGTCCGTCCGGCTTGTAGTCGCCGATGATTCCCTTGACGGGGCAGACGTTGAACACGGGACACTTCCGGCACCCGACCGCAATCGCTACTGGACAGAGAACCATTTTGTCACCTCGTATCGGAAGTTGTATCTGGCATGGGTCGAACGGGCCGCGTGACGGCCCAAGACGGCACTGCGCAATCCTACACCCACAAGGATCGCGTGCGACTTCGCTCCCGTGGCCGACGGACGCCCGGAGCTTCACGACGATTCCAGCGCCTGTTTCAATCGGCTTACGGCTTCCGCCGATTCGGCGGCGATGTGGCGGCGGATAAACAGCCGGTCGAGCAGCGCTGCAAACCAGTTCGGCATTGCATAGACGAACTCGCGCCGAAAGGTTGTGGCCGCGGGAGTCTGCGACAAGGTATAGGTAATCGTCCCGCTGCCGCCGGCGGCGACCTAGCCGGCGATCGCCCAGCGGGTCGGGGCTTCGCGTGCGATCACCCGCCAGGTGACGGAGCCGGAACGGCCGGCGACGCGAAAGTCCTCCGTCACTTCCTCGCCGACACCGAGCGAATGATCGATGGCGCCGTGCAGGGCAACCGACGACGGGTGCCATTGCAGCCAGTGCGCCGGCGTGGTGACGTAGTCGAACACCTCGGCGATGAGTCTTGCAGGACGGTCGGATACCGCGCCGTGGAGCACCCGTAGTTGCAGACCCCGAAATTCTGTGAGACGCTTGGCGAGTAAGCTTGTTGTTAAATTGACCTAAAAGTAAGTCCGACCCGGGTAAATGCGCTCACGATACATAGAATGGGGATATCGATATGTCACTGTCACGAATGGGGTTGATCAAGATTCTCGGTGGTGTGCTGGTCGTTTCAATGGCTTTTGTTGCGAGTACCGCGTCAGCGGTTCCTCCGCTGTTTCCGCAATGCCCGGCGACCGGGGTCAATACCGGTTGTCAGTTCCTGATTACGATTAATCCGGGTGGAAGCCTCAGCGTCGCGGAGGATACGACGGCGCCAAATAATGGCCCTTACGATGGCGTTGAAGACACGCTCGTGGGTGTGGTCAACAATTCAGGCGGACCGGTCAGTTCTTTCACGCTGAACAGCACGGTGGACATTTTTGGCTTCGACAGTGACGGACCTTGCACCCAGATCCCGGGGCCTTCCAACTGCAGCAGCGACCCGAGTGCATACGGCGGACCTGGGGTGTTTTTCAGCGGAATCAACGGCGCAGCAACATCGGGTACGATTGGCTTCACACCAGCATTGGCAAACGGAGCCTCGGCTTGGTTTGGGCTAGAAGGGGCGCTGACCATAACTCAGATTCTTGGACTACCCACCGTTGCCGCGCCTGCGCTTTCCGAATGGGCAAAGATCTTGCTCGGAGTTGCCTTTGCGCTGCTTGGCGGATTTGCCCTTTCGCGCCGCCGCCGCTCGTAAGTCCGCAGGATCTTCCAGCCGTGTGAACCGCATCGTTCGCGATGCGGTTCGCTTTGAGCAGCTGCGCTG
>JAYTQX010000034.1:0-1590 GCA_043746455.1 Pseudomonadota bacterium | reverse complement strand
CTGGCGCAATGGAACAGGTATACAAGCGCAAATTGATGCACTCGGGCCAGCGCGCCAAAGGCGGGATCATGGCCCGCCGCGACGAGACCGTAGCGCGCCGCCAGAGGCTGCGCAGTGCGCCAGGCGCGGGTCAGTTCGACGCGATCGACGCGGTTGCCCCATGCATCCCAGTGGGTCAGTACGGGCTCCTCCACGCTGCGCTGGCGCGTGCTTTTCCAGGCATCGGCAGCGTTGCTGCCGAGCGCGAGCAGGTCGGACTCGATCGCGGCCAGCGTTGCCGGCGCCAGCGAGCGGCGCAGGTACGAGCGCAGCACGCGATCGTCGCGATACTGGTTGCCGAGTTGCGGTGCGGGCTGCACGAACGACATGAGAGTGCCTGTCTTGATGCGTGCCGCGATTATGCGCTGGCCGATTCGGCCGGACTATCCGCCGCTGTCGCCGGCTTCTTCGCGCGTTTATAGCCGCGCGCGTCCCAGCCGGAGGCGCTGATGATGACGAGGGTGAACAGGATTTCGGCGAGTGCGAGCCAATGCGGTGCGTTGCCGCTCCACAATTCCGCGACACCGTGGGAAAAATAAAACAGGCTGACGATGCCGCAGATCAGCACGCCGCGTCGCAGCGATTCGCGCACAACCCACAGTCCAGGCAGCAAGGGCGCCACTGCAAGCGCGAGGCCCGGCCAAAGCAGCGCGGCCCTGGGCGGCGCCAGCCAGGCATGCCAGACGATCTGCAGCGCGATGAGCGCAATCGCGGCGAGCAGGCCGAGGCGCAGGGTTTTGCCGGCGGCCGGATTCACGACGCGAGCTTTGCCGCAATCGTCGCCACGCGGCGGCCGAGCGTGCGCGCGAGAATGCGCGAATCCTCGCTGAGCGCACGATCTGCATTAACACCAGCGACATGACTCGCGCCATACGGCGTGCCGCCGGTGGTCGTCGCATTCAGCGCAGCCTCGGTGAACGGCAGACCGACGATCAGCGCTCCGTGATGCAGCAGCGGCAGCAGCATCGTGAGCAGGGTGGATTCCTGTCCGCCGTGCATCGTCGAGGTCGAAGTGAACGCGGCGGCGGGCTTGCCCACCAAGGTGCCGGACACCCATTCCGCACCCGTGGAATCGAGAAAGTATTTCAGCGGTGCGGCCATATTGCCGAAACGCGTGGGACTGCCGAGTATCAAGCCCGCACATTCGCGCAGATCGTCGAGCGTCGCGTACGGGGCGCCTTCCTCAGGTACCGGCGGCGTTGCCGTGGCGGTGACCGGTGCGACCGGCGGCACGCTGCGCAAACGCGCGCGCATGCCCGGCACTTCCTCGACGCCGCGCGCGACCAGCCGCGCAAGCTGCGCCACGTTGCCGGTGCGGCTGTAATAGACGATCAGGATCTCGGGCATTCGTTATGGACTCGGGACTCGGGCTTGCGCAAGTATATCTTTGCCGAGTCCCGAGTCCCGCTATGATTCGCGCATGGGCTTCGACCGCAAGTGGATCAACGCGTTTGGGCGCTTCATGCTGCGCCGCTTTCTCGACGACCGCTGTCTGCAGGCCGCCGGTGCTCTCGCCTACACGACTTTGTTCGCACTGGTGCCGCTGATCGC
>JAYTQX010000033.1:0-3113 GCA_043746455.1 Pseudomonadota bacterium | reverse complement strand
TCCCGCGCATTACCGCGTTGTGCTGTTCGATCAGCGCGGTTGCGGGCGTTCGACGCCGCATGCGGAACTGACCGACAACACGACCTGGCATCTGGTCGCGGATATCGAAACGCTGCGTGAGCATCTGGGCATTGCGCGCTGGCAGGTGTTCGGCGGGTCCTGGGGCTCGACCCTGGCGCTGGCCTATGCCGAAACGCACCCTGAGCGCGTCAGCGAACTCGTGCTGCGCGGCATCTTCATGCTGCGGCGCTGGGAACTGGAGTGGTTCTACCAGAAAGGCTGCGACGCGATCTATCCGGATGCCTGGGAGGAATATCTCAAGCCGATTCCCGCGGTCGAGCGTGCCGATCTGATGGGCGCCTACTATCGGCGCCTGACCAGCGCCGACGCGAACGCGCGCATCGCGGCAGCCAAGGCGTGGTCGATCTGGGAGGGCAGCACGAGCTTCCTCAGCCAGAGTGCGGACTACATCGCCTCGACCGGCGCGGACGAATTCGCATTGGCCTTCGCGCGCATCGAATGTCACTACTTCGTGCACGGCGGATTCTTCGAGCGCGACGATCAGCTGCTGCACGCTGCGCACAAGTTGAAAAATATACCAGCCGTGATCGTGCAGGGGCGCTACGACGTGGTCTGCCCGCTGCGCAGCGCCTGGGATCTGCATCGGGCGTGGCCCGAAGCAGATTTAAGAATCATCTCCGATGCCGGCCACTCCGCGTTCGAGCCTGGAATCACGCACGAGCTGGTAAGCGCGACGGATCGGTTTCGTTGAGTGCAGAAGAAAGAAGCCGGGCCGTTCGGCCCGGCTTTGGTCGCCCAAAGACAGTAATTAGTGGGCTGCTGCAGGTGCTGCGCTGCCTTTCAGGCAGCCGCTCATGAACGTCTTGCGCGCATCGCCGGCGAGATGCTGCGTGCCCGCATCGGCATTGCAGGATTTCATCTTTTCCTGCTGCGTCATCGGTTTCGCCGGCGCGGCCGGTGCGGCAGCCGCGGTCGGCCCGGCCGAGCCGGCCTTGGCACAGGTGCTCATGTAGCTTTTGTACTCATCGCCTTTGAGACCCTTCGCGTGGGCATCTTTGGCGCAGGCGCCGAACTTCGACTGCTGGGCGGTGGGGGCTTTCGTGTCGGCGGCAGTTGCGGAACCGGCGCAGAGGGCAAGGGCGAATGCGATGGCGGCAAAAAGGGGTGCGGATTTCATCGGGATCTCCTGTCTTGGACCGGCGTCATGCCGGACCCTTAGTTTACGCCGGGCCCGAAGAGTGCGTGTAGTTGCAATGCGCAAAATATTGTCGGAATTTCTCGATTGAGGAGCGCCTGATGGCGCACGATCCACGGTTGGCAGAAGCCGGCCCCGTGAAATGAGTCCCGCGGATTGAACCCTAGGCCGCTGCCGCGGTTTTCGGCGTTTCGACGCTTTGCCGCGGGCCATGCAACAAGGCCTGGCGCACGCCATCGACGATCAGATCGACTTCGTCGGCGGTGACCGCAAAATGCGGAGTGAAGCGCAGCGAATTGGCGCCGCCGTGGATCACGGCGATGCCGCGTTCGCGCATCCATTCCTCGGTGCTGCCGGCGCCGAAGCATTTGAATTGCGGCGCGAGCTCGCAGGAAAACAGCAGGCCGGTGCCCTGGACCTTGGTGATCAGCTGCGGCAGCTCGTTCTTCAGCTTGCCCAGTTTTTCGAGGAATTCGGCGCCGCGCCGGCGGATATTGCTGCGCAGTTGTGGCGTGATCTGGCCGAGCACCGCGCAAGCCGCATCGAGCGCGCGCGGATTGGTCGTCATCGTATTGCCGTAGATTCCCTTTTTATACAAAGCCGCCGTACGTTCGCTTACCGCAAGCACGGATAGCGGATACTGGCCTGCGCTGAGCGCCTTGGAATAGGTTTCCATATCGGGCGCATCGAGCTTCTCGAAGCCCGGGTAGTCGACGATCGAGAGCACGCCATGCGCACGCAGGCCGGCCTGAATCGAATCGACGAGGAACAGCGCGCCGTGTGCGCGAGTGAGTTCGCGCGCGGCGGCGTAGAACTCCGGCGTCACCGCGCGGCCCGGATCGCCTTCGCCCATGACCGGTTCCAGAAACATCGCCTCGATAAACCAGCCGTTGCGGTCCGCATCGGCGAATACCTGGCGCAACTGGTCGACGTTATACGGTTCGACCGTGACGAGGCTGCGCTCGTCGCGGAAGCTCGCCAGGTTCTGCACATAGGCCTTGCGCGAGGAATCCGAGTAGATCGCGGGCTTCTCGGTGCGGCCATGAAACGCGCCCTTGACCGCGAGGCGCTTGATCGTGCGCCCGGCATAACGCGCGCCCGGATCGGTGAGCAGCTTGGAATTCACATCGGCGAAGCGGCAGGCGAGAGTGACCGCCTCGGAGCCCGAGTTCAGACAGAGGAATTTGGTATAGGGCGAGCCACCGCGGGTCTGCCCGATCTCGCGCTTGAGCGCATCGGCGAAGCGCAGCTGCGACAGGTTCGGTGTCATCACATTTGCCATCACCTGATGCCCGGCAAGCGCATCGATCACTGCCTGCGGCGCATGGCCGAGGCCGAGCATGCCGTAACCGCCGACATCGTGAATCACCGCACCTTTCAGGGAGACGACCCATGGTCCGCGCGCGGCCAGCGCGACATACGGATTGATCGCGTCGTCGGCATAGAAATTGATGTAGTCGGCTTGCACACGCGCAAGCTGCACGGCTTCGTCGAGCTTGAGCAGTTCCGGCATTTCGCTGCGCATCTGCTGGAACAGCGCGTACGCCTCGTCGATCGCGGCGACGAGAGCGGAATCGTTGCGCGCGAAACGCTCGATCGTCGCATCGGAAAGTCCCGTCGTGCGCGCGGCGCCGCCGAAGTTGCGCAGTTCATCGAGTTTGGCGATCAGCGACATCAAGATACTCTCCGGATTTTGCGATCGTCCAGACCGCGCCTTTCAATTGTGGTAACACGAACGGCGCCGACAAAGCGGCGCCAAGGATTCTTGGCAAACTATTATCGACTATGGAACGGATGTTAGCATTGGCCTTTGGTATGGCGAAGTGCCAGTTATGCGAGATTTTAATAGGGCCAATTTCCGCCTGACATTCGTCACCTCCAAGTCGTGACGGCCGCT
>JAYTQX010000032.1:0-8588 GCA_043746455.1 Pseudomonadota bacterium | reverse complement strand
AGCAACCAGAGCACGCTGCCCGGCACCGCGCGCAGGA
This sequence comes from Pseudomonadota bacterium, assembly GCA_043746455.1. Lineage (GTDB taxonomy): Bacteria > Pseudomonadota > Gammaproteobacteria > Xanthomonadales > Rhodanobacteraceae > Rudaea. The sequence continues at coordinate 8,551 of JAYTQX010000032.1, read as the reverse complement.
TGCGCATCCAGAGCGCGAAACTGCGCGGCGTGAACTTCCATGTGTTGTTGAAGCAGCAGTATACGAACCCTTCATCCGGCAAACCGCAGGCCATGCGCGAGGGCGGGGCGACGACAATGCGTGTGCCATCGGTCGGTTGATAGCAACGCGGCAACCACGCGATTTTCTCGTCGTAGTAGGCCCGTTGCGCATCCGGAATTACAAAGCGGTCGGCGATCAGATAGTCGTACCAGGGCGCGCCGAGCGAACCCGGATAGGCGAGCCAGCTGATCTGCACCGGCGCGGGTTTCAGCGCAAAAATGCGCGGCCGCGAATTCATGCAATAGCCATCGACGTCGAGCAGGATGTCGATTTGCGCGTCGCGTATGGTTTCCGCGATACCTGCAGGCGTGCGCAGGCTTACGTCGTCGCATTCGTCGAACGCCGCTTCGATGCGCTCGCGCAGAGCGCTACCGTCGCTGCGCGTCGTCGCAAACGCGATCGTTTGCAGCGGCGCAGCGCGCAAGCGTTCGATCAGTTCGACCACCAGCAGACCGGTAGCGTGCTCGGCGAAACCGGACGAGACGAAGCCGACTCTGAGCCCATCATGGCCGAACGCGCCGGGTGCGAAGCGAGAGGGCATGTTCTCGAATTGCCGCGCAAAGGTGCGCGCGCAGGTCAGCTGCTGCGCGGGCGTAGCGTCCTCCACCAGGCAGGAAAATGGCGTGAGACCTGCAACGCGCGCATCGACTGTGCCAATCAGACGTGCGGCGAGTGCCGGTAGACCGTGCCAATCGCATAGCCGCCGTTTGATGAACACCAGTTGGCCCAGCGCTTCGAGCAAATCCGGCTGGAGTTGCAGCGCTTGCTCCATCGCGCGTGCGGCGGCTTGCCAGTCGCCGAGTTGGTCGAGCACAAGGCCGAGATTGTGCGCGGTGGCCGCGCGCGGATTGATCTGCATCGAGTTGCGATATGGCAGCAGGGCATCGGACAGCCGGCCTTGCCGCTCAAATAAAAGTCCGAGCAGGTACCATGCGTCAGCCGAACCCTGATTGAGGTTCAGGGCGCGGCGCACATGCGCTTCGGCAACGCCCCATTGAAACTGCGCCAGGCGTGTGTTGGCGAGCGCGAGCCAGCTGTCGACGTGCTCTGGGTGTGTACCCAGGCAGCGTTCGAAGCACGCAGCGGCCCCGTCGTAGTCGCCGAGATGGTGGCGCAAGCGTCCCAGGTTGTTCAGTGCGCCGGCATGGTCCGGGGCGAGCGCGAGCGCCTCTCGCAACGTGCGCTCCGCATTGTCCAATTTTCCGCAGACTGTCTCCACGGAAGCCAGATTGCACAGCACCTCGACCGATCGCGGATCGAGCCTGCGCGCCTGCTGCAGGGCGCGCATCGCCGCATCGACTTTGTTGGATTTGAGTTGTGCGATCGCCAGCAATCGCCAGATTTCCGCGTGCGGCGGCGCGGTTTGCAGCGCGTTCTGCGCGCGCCGCTCGGCGCCGGCAAAGTCGCCGCGTTCGATCAGGATGGCGATCCCATCGATCGCCTGCGCCAACAAGGCCGTGCTCATCAGCGATTCTCGACCAGGCTGCCTTCGGTCAGCGACTTCATCTGATCGGCCTGGTATTCCTGGGTCAGCGGGCCGGCCAGTGCGTCGAGATCGCCATCGATCACCTCGGGCAGCCGATACAAGGTCAGGTTGATTCGGTGATCGGTGATGCGGCCTTGTGGAAAATTATACGTGCGGATGCGCTGGCTTCGATCGCCGCTGCCAACCTGCAGGCGCCGCGTTTCGGCCTGCTGCGCGGCCTGTTTCGCGCGCTCGCCATCGAGCAGGCGCGCCTTGAGCAGGGACAGCGCGCGCGCGCGGTTCTTGTGCTGGCTGCGCTCATCCTGGCATTCGACGACGATACCGCTCGGCAGATGGGTGATGCGGATCGCCGAGTCGGTTTTGTTGACGTGCTGGCCGCCCGCACCGCTGGCACGGAAGGTATCGACCTTGAGGTCGGCTGGATTCAAATCGATATCCTCGACCTCGTCCATCTCCGGCAGAATCGCCACCGTCGCGGCCGAAGTGTGGATGCGGCCTTGCGCCTCGGTTTCCGGCACGCGCTGCACGCGGTGGGTGCCCGATTCGAACTTTAATCTTGAAAACACGCCCTTGCCTTCGACGCGCGCGATCACTTCCTTGAAGCCGCCGTGCTCACCGGGACTCGAAGACAACACCTCCACTCGCCAGCCCTGACGCTCGGCGTAACGCGCGTACATGCGGAACAGATCGCCGGCGAAGATCGCCGCTTCGTCGCCGCCGGTGCCGGCGCGCACTTCGAGGAAGATGTTCGCGTCGTCGCGCGCATCCTTCGGCAGCAACAGCAGGTTTAGTTCCTGGTCGCGCGCATCGCGCTGAGCGCGCATGTCGGCGATTTCGCCTTCGGCCAGCTCGCGCATCTCCGGGTCCTTGAGCATGGCTTGCGCAGCTTCGAGATTCCTGACCGCTGCGTCATACGCGCGCAGCGATCGGTTGAGAGGTTCGAGCTGGGCGAACTCGCGCGACAGGTCGCGGAAGCGCGCATTGTCGTTGACGACTTCGGGCTGCGCGAGCAGCAACGAGACTTCCTGCAGTCGCTCGGCAAGCTCGTCGAGCTTGCGGCGGATCGACGGGTTCATTCCTGCCCGGTGTCCCGGCTGGTGTCCAACGCGCCCGCGTCGAACAGCTGCTCCGCCGCACGCAACAGGTCGACGTCGCCACGCAGCGCAGCGGCACGCAGGTTGGCGCTCGGCGCATGCAGCAGCTTGTTGGTCAGCGAATGTGCAAGAAACTCCAGCGCCTGCTCGGGCGTGCGCCCGCTGGCGAGCAGTTGCCGGGCTTTTTCCAGTGTCGCGTCGCGTTGATTCTCGGCAGCGCTGCGCAGGCCGGCGAGCGGATTGTGCACATCGAGCGCGCGGCGCCAGGCGAGATAATGTTCGACCTGCAGTTCGATGATCGCTTCGGCCTCGTTGGCCGCAATCAGGCGCGAGCGCAGGTTGTCGTCGATCACCTGTTTCAGATCGTCGATCGTGTACAAGAACACGTCGTCGACTTCGGCGACGTCGGCCGCGATATCGCGCGGCACGGCGATATCGACGAGGAACATCGGCTTGTGCCGGCGCGCGCGGATCGCGTCTTCGACCATGGTCCGATTCAGCACCGGCTCGCGGCTCGCGGTGGAGGTGATCACGATATCCGCCTCGGCCAGATGCTGCGGCAGATCGGCGAGCGCGATCGCGTAGGCGCCAAAGCGACCGGCCAGAGCCAGTGCATTTTCCAGGGTACGGTTGGCGATGATCAGGCGGCGAACGCGGGATTCGCTCAGGTGGCGCGCCGCCAGTTCGACGGTTTCGCCGGCGCCGATCAGCAGCACGCAGGCGTCGTTCAAATTCGCGAACAGGCGCTCGGCCATGCGCACCGCGGTGTACGCTACCGAAACAGGATTCGCGCCGATGCGCGTGTCGGTACGCACGCGCTTGGCCACGGCGAAGGTCTGCTGCAGCAGGCGTTCCATCGGCGTGCGCAGGGTGCCAACCGCGCGCGCGGCCTGGTAGGCGTCCTTCACCTGGCCGAGGATCTGGGGTTCGCCGAGCACCATCGAGTCCAGGCCGGTGGCGACGCGGAACAGATGCCGCACGGCCGCGTTGTCCTCGTGGTGGTAAAGGAACTCGTCGAGGCGGCGTTCGGTCAATTGGTGATGGTCGAGCAGCCAGCGCTGCGGCACGGTTTCCGCGCCGGCTGCGACCTCGACATACAGTTCGGTGCGGTTGCAGGTGCTCAGAATCAGCGCCTCATGGACGCCGGGCTGGCGAGCGAGGTCGCTGAGCGCCTGCGCCGTCGATTCCGGCGCGAACGCCACCTTCTCGCGCAGATCGAGCGGTGCGGTGAGGTGGTTCAATCCAAGGGCGACTAAGGTCATGCGGCAAACGCCCACTCGGGCGACAACGAAGGAAACAGCTGGCAGAATGGAAATTGTGCGGCGCGCCGGATGTGATATCAAGCCGGATCGCTTGAATCGCCAACCTGTGGACGCAAGGTATGGACAGTGGATTGCGACAATCTGCCGCAAGGTTCGTGGGTTAGTATAAATGAGTATTTTGTATACCTTGAAGCCTTTGCGTAACTTGGCGTTGTGCGGTGCCGGTGCAGTTGCGCTGGTTGCGTGCGCAAGCATGCCGACAGGCGGCGCGCCGGCAAATGCAGCAGGAGAGCCGCTGCAGCGCGTGATCGTGCCGCCGGACACGACGCAGCGCGATCTGCTCACGCATCTGCTCGCCGGCGAGTTCGCGCTGGGCAGCAACGATCTCGCTGGTGCAACGCGTGAATTCGCGCTGGCGGCCCAGCTGAGCGACGATCCCGTGGTATCCGAACAGGCCGCGCATATCGCTATCGTCGGCAAGCATTGGGATGCCGCGCGCACGGCGCTTGCGCGCTGGCAGACATTGAAAGCGGACGACAACGGTCTGCGCCAAGTGCGCGCAATGCTCGCCTTGCACGATGGCGATGCCGGGACCGCGTATGCCGAGTTGTCGCGCTTGCTGCAGCAGCCCGACGGCGCCGGCTGGCGCCCGGTGTCGCAGGCCCTTGGCAGCGCGGAAGACCGGGCGCAGGCGGGTAGCGTGGCCGAGCGCTTGCTCGCGGGCGATTCGCCCAAGGCAGGTTCGCTCAAGACGGAATCGCTGGGATCCAAACCTGAAGTCTGGATCGCGGTCAGCCAGATGGCCCTGCGCCTCGATAAAAAGGCGCTGGCGCAGGCACTCGCCGATCAGTCCGTCAGCCGGTTTGCCACCCCGGAAACTTACGCCTGGGCAGCGCAGCTGAAACTCGGTGCCGGCGACAAGGACGGAGCGCGCAAGCTCTTCGCCGACGCCTTGCGCAAGAATCCGCGCGATCTGAAAGCCCCGCGCCTGCGCATCGCCTATGCGGTCATGCTCGGCGATCTTGGCGACAACGAGGGCGCCGCGCGCGTGCTCGCCGACGGGCCGCAGAGCGACTATTCCTATGCTGCGCGCGCCGCCTATCTTGCGCGCAGCGACGACAAGGCGGCGAAGCCGCTTGTCGAGAGTCTCTACAAGGAGCTGAAGCTGTTGCCCGAGCCACGTCCGCCGGGGCGCGTGAATCTGCTTGGACAATTGTCGGAACTGCTCGAACGCAAAACCGAGGCGTTGAAATGGTATGCGCAGGTGCCAGTCGACGACGAACATTGGTTCGTCGCACAGATGCGCACCGCCATTCTGTTGAACGATGCGGGCAAGACCGACGAGGCGCTGAACCTGCTGCACGAATTGCAGGCGCGCGCCGGCGACGACAGCAAGCAGCTCGGCGAGGCGTTCATGCTTGAAGCCGAATTGCTTAACCGTGCCAAACGCGGCGACGAGGCCGTTGCTGTTTACGACCGCGGTCTGCAGGCGTTGCCCGACGATACGCGGCTGATCTACGCGCGCGCCTTGCTCAACGACGATCTGGATCATGTCGACGCCGCAGTGCGCGATCTGCGCCGGGTGCTGGAATTGAAACCGGACGATGCCGACGTGATGAACGCGCTCGGCTACACGCTTGCCGATCACACAGCTCAGAGCCGTACCGATCAGGGCCGTGGCGATCAGATCAGCGAAGCGCTGACCCTGATCGAGAAGGCGCTCAAGCTCAAGCCCGGCGAGCCCGCGATCATTGACAGCCTGGGTTGGGTGCAGTATCGCCTCGGCCATCTCGACGACGCCGTGGCGCAATTGCGCATGGCTTACCGCAAGCAGCCCGACGCGGAAATTGCCGCGCATCTGGGCGAAGTGCTTTGGGTTTCCGGGCGCAAGGATGAAGCGCGTCAGGTCTGGGAGCAGGGGCGCAAGAAGGATGGCGACAACAAGGTACTGCTGGAAACGATCAAGCGGTTGGCCTCGTGAAGGCGGTGTCCGGCGGGCTGGCGCGAGTACGTCTCGCGTTCGCGGGTTTGTTGATCGTCCTGCTTGCTGCCTGCGCGCCGATGCGCGTGAAAATGCACACGCCTACACCCGCGGCGCAGGCCGCGCAGGATGCGCGCGAAACCATGCTCGCGTCGCGCACGCATTGGACGCTGGCCGCGCATATCGCCGTCTCAACCGATCGGGACTCCAATAGCGGCGAACTCGACTGGCGCCAGGCGGGAGAGTCCTACGTGTTCACCGTGCGCGGGCCGATCACTGGCAAGACCCTGAAACTCACCGGCGATGCGCAGCACGCCGTACTCGAAGGCGCGGATGCGCAGCCGAGCGAGGACCGCGACGTGCAGCGCCTGCTGCGCGAGCGCATCGGCTGGGATGTGCCGCTCGCGTCGCTGCGCGCTTGGGTGCGCGGCCTGCGTGCGCCGGGGACGCCAGCACAGCTCCAATACAACGAGCAGGATCTGCCTGCGCTGATCGAGCAGGACGGCTGGAAGATCGAGTATCGCGACTGGTTCGGCGACAGAACCCCCGCGTTGCCGCGTATCGTTTTCGCCTCGCATGGAACGACACGCGTGAAGATGGCGATCGAGACCTGGTCGGTTGACGAATGAACGCGGCATGGACGACCTGGCCGGCGCCGGCCAAGCTCAATCTTTTTCTGCATATCGTCGGTAGGCGCGCGGACGGTTATCACCTGTTGCAGACCGTATTCCAATTGCTCGATTGGGGTGACGAGGTGCATTTGCGGCCGCGCACGGATGGCACGATCGTGCGCACGAACGAGGTGCCCGGCGTACCCGCTGCGAACGATCTGGGCGTGCGCGCTGCGCAACTGCTGCGCGAGCATACGCGGACGACCGCCGGCGCCGATATCCGCATAGACAAGCGCATCCCTCTGGGCGGCGGCTTGGGCGGCGGCAGTTCGGATGCGGCCAGCGTGCTTGTCGCCCTGAATGAGTTATGGCAAACCGGGCTTTCGCTGGAGGAGCTTGCCGCGCTGGGCCTTACCCTCGGTGCCGATGTGCCGGTGTTCGTGTTCGGCCACTCCGCCTGGGCCGAAGGCGTCGGCGAATCGCTCACGCCGATTGACCTACCGCCGCGCGTTTTTATCATCGTCGACCCAGGCGTTCAGGTATCGACCAAGTCACTTTTTGCGGCACCGGAATTGACACGAAACACAGCGCCCGCGACAATAGGCGGCTATCTCGCCGGTATGGGAACCGCGAACGCGTTCGCGCCAGTGGTGCGCATGCGTTACGCTCAGGTTGCCGCCGCAATGGACTGGTTGAACCAGTTCGGTGTGGCGCGCTTGTCGGGCAGCGGTGGTTGCGTATTTGTGGCGGTTGAATCGAGCGCGCGCGCGGAGTCCATTCTGCGTGCGTGCCCGCCAGAGTTTCGCGCGTATCGCGCGGATGGAGTCGCGCAGTCGTCGTTGCGCAAGGCGGTGGACGTCTACCGTGAAACGTTGGCAAGCGCCGAGGAGTGACGACACGAGCCTGAATGGACGTCGGCACAGAAAGAGCCAACGCGGCGCGCGAATGCGCAGCGAGAACGCAATAACATCGAACGAAGGATTCGGCGCAGGATGCGCCGACGCACGGCGCGCAGCGTCGTGGCGGGAGACGTGGCGCGGCTTTGCCGCGACCGTTTCCTGCGAATCGCGGCAGGATGCCCGATTTCGCACAGAAGTGGGACGTCGCCAAGTTGGTAAGGCACGGGGTTTTGATCCCCGCATTCGCAGGTTCGAGTCCTGCCGTCCCAGCCATGTTTGCGTTGCGGGTCAGCGGTCAAAGGTGAGCGTGTGAACACGATCAATCCGGCGGGCTATTCCGGCACTTTTCCCAGCGACCGCGGCGAGGCCGGGGGGATACAGATTTTCAGCGGCAATGCGAACCGACCCCTGGCGCTGGCGGTATGCCATGAGTTGAACATGCCTCTGGGCAAGGCCATGATCAGCCGGTTTTCCGACGGCGAAGTCCAGGTCGAGATCGAGGAGAACGTGCGCCGCCAGGAAGTCTTCGTCATCCAGTCGACCTCGGCGCCGACGGCGGAGAATTTCATGGAGCTGCTGGTGCTGATCGATGCGCTGAAGCGCGCGTCGGTGGCCAGTGTGACTGCGGTGATCCCGTATTTTGGCTACGCACGGCAGGATCGCCGGCCGCGTTCGGCGCGGGTGCCGATCACGGCGAAAGTCGCGGCGAAAATGGTCTCTAGCGTCGGCACCGACCATGTGTTGACCGTGGATTTGCATTCGGACCAGATCCAGGGATTTTTCGATGTGCCGCTGGACAATGTATACTCCTCGCCCGTTTTGCTGGCGGATATCTGGCGCTACAACGCGCCGGAGGATCTGATCGTCGTCAGTCCGGACGTCGGCGGCGTGGTGCGGGCGCGAGCGATCGCCAAGCGCCTGGACGATGCGGATCTGGCGATCATCGACAAGCGCCGGCCCAAAGCCAACGTGGCGACGGTGATGAACATCATCGGCGACGTCAGCGGCAAGACCTGTGTGCTGATCGACGACATCGTCGACACCGCCGGCACGCTGTGCGCGGCGGCCGCCGCGCTGAAGGAGCGCGGCGCGCGCAAGGTGGTGGCCTACTGCGTGCATCCGGTGCTGTCCGGCGCG
>JAYTQX010000031.1:0-7327 GCA_043746455.1 Pseudomonadota bacterium | reverse complement strand
ATTTACCATCTCTGCTGGTCCTTGCAAGATCGCGGGACGGGATCAAAGCCCCCCATCGCTCCGAAGACGGGTACCGCCCCCGATCCGCCGGGGCGATCGCAGCATGATCGGCTGCAGACGCAAGCGCGGCAGCGCTTCAATCAGCATGAGCACGGGTACGAGCAACAGAATGATTCCGAGTGACATGGGTGCTCCGTTGGATATCCGGCCGGGAAACCGGGTAGCGCGTGTCGACTCAGTGCAAATGGAGTCCGGCGGCGCCGCCGAACAAGCCCAGCAGGCCGATGATGATGAGATAGATCGCGACGATGTAGTTCAGCAGGCGCGGCTGCACCAGGATGAGAATTCCCGCGAGCAGCGCGATGATCGGAGCGAGGCTGAGTTGCATGTTCATGGCGATGCCCTTTTGCACAAACCGGAGACCGGCGGATGCAGAAGACAGATACGCCATATGCCCGTCGAATTCGGTACGTTGGCGCACATAGACATCGTCGTCGCGACAGAATCGACCGTTCCGCACGGCGCGGACGGGCATCGTAGCCTCGCCGACCTGCGCATCGGCCGCTTGCGACACCAGGCATGCGCAGATCAGCGAGCAACCGTCGCTGCGCAGGACACCCGCTGTGTCAGTGCACGGGTCTTGTGGCTTTCTTCGCCGCTTTTTCGGCGCGCTTTTCCTTCATGTTCTTGGCAGGTTTTTTCTTGGCGTCTTTCTTCTGGTTCATGCCTTTGCTCATGATCTTCTCCTCGCAAGTATGTCGATGATTTTGGCTGCGGCTGGCGCAGCTTGCCCCATCTTACTTCGGCAACGCAATGCTGGCCAAGTCACGCACGCTTTTCAGATCTCGCGGTCGTCGCCATCGGATAGCGCGCGCCAGCCGTCGATACCGAGCGTGCGCAGGGTTTCGATATTGCGGCGAGTGATGTCGCCGGTATCGGCCATCGATTCGACGGCGAGCGCGATGCTCGATTCGCGCAGCAGATGCAGGATCGGATAGGGCGAGCGATTGGTGCAGTTCTCGATCGCGTCGTCCGCATTGCCCGCGAAACGATAGTGCGGATGGAAGCTGGCGATTTGCAATTCGCCTTTCAGGCCGATCTGGTCCACCGCCGCGTCCGCGGCGTCAAGAAAATCGTTGTAGTCGAGAAAGTCACCCAGCAAATGCGGATGAATCAGCAGCGTGGTTTCGCAGGCGTCGGCATCGGCAGCCTGCAACGCCACAAGTTCCTCGCGCAGGTCATCGAGCAATTCGTCTTCGGTCTGTGCGTGGCTCACGCGAAAGCGCACGCGTTGCTGCACGAACGGTGCGCGCGCGAACGGACAAAGGCCAAGACCGATCACCACGCGCTCCAGCCAACGCCGCGTGGCGCGGATGATTTCCGCGTCCAGCGTTTGCGCTTCCGACGAAGGTTCGTTCACCGCATCAGATCCGTGCCACGCGGAAATTGCGACCCTTGATCTTGCCCGTGCGCAGCCGATTGAGCGCCTTGTCCGCAAGCTCACGTTGAATCGCGACGTACGAGCGCGTGGCGAATACATCGATCTTGCCTACAGCGGTGGCGGGCAGTCCGGCGTCGCCGGTCAGGGCGCCGAGAATATCGCCGGGCCGCATCTTGTCGCTGCGACCGCCGTCGATGCGCAGCGTCAGCATCGCCGCCTGCAGCGTATTCGCCGCACTCGCGTTGAGCGGCGGAAGTTTGTGCCAGATCAACGGGGCGCCCTGCTGTTTCTCCAAGGCGATCGCCCGGGGCATTTCGCGCGGCGTGCACAGGCTGATCGCGAGACCCGCGCGGCCCGCGCGCGCGGTACGGCCGACGCGGTGCAGATAGATGTCCGGATCCGGCGGCAATTCGTAATTGATCACCGCCGCCAGTTCCTTGATGTCGAGGCCACGCGCAGCCACATCACTGGCGACGAGCACGCTGCAACTGCGATTGGCGAAACGCACCAGCACTTCGTCGCGGTCGCGCTGCTCGATATCGCCGTGCAGGGCAAGCGCGGAAATGTTGAATTCGGCGAGCGCCTCGACCACGCTTTCCGTATCGCGTCGCGTATTACAGAACACCACGCTCGACTCCGGCCGATGCTGCAGCAACAGCGCTGCGAGCGCTGCCGGTTTGCGCGCCAGATCGATTTCAAAGAACAACTGCTCAACCGCCGGCTGCTCGACATCGCCGGCGACGGTCACTTCGAGCGGATCGCGCAGCGTGCTTTTTGCGATCGCACGAATCGCTTCGGGATACGTCGCGGAAAACAACAGGCTCTGACGCTTCGGCGGAGTCTTGCCGACGATCTCGCGAATCGATTCCTCGAAGCCCATATCGAGCATGCGGTCTGCTTCGTCGAGTACCAGCGTGCCGACCTTGCTCAGGCTCAGCGCATGCTTGCGCAGCATCTCCTGGATGCGCCCCGGCGTGCCGACGACGACGTGCGAATCCTTGCGCAGCGAAGCCAGCTGCGGGCCGAGCGCGACACCGCCGGTAAGAATCAGCACCTTCAAATTCGCAATGCCGATCGCCAGCCGGCGGATTTCCTTGGCGACCTGGTCGGCGAGTTCGCGCGTCGGACACAGCACCAGCGCCTGCGTTTTGATCAGCGCCGGATCGAGGCGGTACAGCAGCCCAAGGCCGAATGCGACCGTCTTGCCGCTGCCGGTCGGCGCCTGCACGATCAGATCGCGCCCGCTCAGGATCGACGGCAGGCTTTGCGCCTGCACCGGCGTCATCTGCGTGTAATTCAGCGCATCGAGCGCCTGCAGCAAGGCAGGCGGAAGCGGCAGCGATGTAAATTCGGTCATGCGTATACCAGAATAGCGACGATACTCAGCTCTTGTTTCCCTTCTCCCGCTGGCGGGAGAAGGTGCCCGAATGGGCGGATGAGGGTGGGACAGCCGATGGAGAGTTCACTGGACTCGCACCACCCTCACCCGGCGCGCTTCGCGCGCGGGAGAGGTGTAGGCCAAGGCTCAGCGCAAATCAGGTGGCGCGCATGATCGCATTTTCGCCATCAACGCGGCACGCGTACTTGTGTCGGCGTCGTCAAAGCGTCGGCGTATCGTCTTGCAGCATTGCGTGGCGCACGATCTTGATCGGCGCAAAACCCTGCTGCATGAAGCTGTCGTGGAACTGCTTGAGATTGAAGGCCGCGCCCTGTTTGGCCTGCACGTCGGCGCGCAGCTTGAGTATCTCCAGCTTGCCGAGCGTGTAATACAAATAGGTCGGATCGCCGGTGCCGCGCTTGGTTTCCACCGTGCCGACCGCACGCGACTGGTAGCCTTCCTTGACGAAGAAATCCACGGCCTGATCGAAGCTGAACTGGCTGGTGTGTAATTTTATACCGACGATGAAACGCGCATTGCGCAGCAGCGCATCCTGCAACTGTCCCAGGCGCAGGAGTTTCTGCTGACGCGCGTCGTTCGGAAACAGCGACTGGGCGACGCCTTCGTCGAGCATCATCTGCTCGCAATAATGCGCCCAGCCTTCGACATTGGTATTGGCGCCGAGCAGCTTGCGCACGCGGTCGTGGATGTTCTGCATCCACAGGAACTGAATGTAGTGACCGGGATAGGCTTCGTGCGCGGCGACCACGGTAATCACCGGATAGCTGAACTGGGCCATGAATCCGTCGACACGCTTCTTGTCCCAGGCCTTTTCGGGCAGGGTGACATTGAAGTACGCCTCTTTCGCCACGGTCTCGTAAGGCCCGGGCGTGTCCATTGAGGCGAACGTGGTCGCGCGCATGAAGGGTGGCGTCTCCTCCAGTATCGGACGTACTTGCGAGGGAATCGTGATGATCTGCTTGTCGGCGATGAACTTGGTCAAGCCATCGAACGTGCTGCGAAACGCATCGAGCAGCTTCGCCGGGTCCGGATGGTCGGCGGCGAGTTCGGCCAGCACTTGGCGCGGCGTTTTCTGCGGGTCCACTTCCTTGGCGATTTTGGCGAATTCGGCCTGGTTGGCGCGCAAATTGGCCATATCGATCTCGACGAGTTTGTCGAGCGGGATATCGACCATTTCGTCGTACTGCAATTTCTTCGCGTAGGTATTTGCGCCAAGTTTGAAGTCGCCGTTCGCCTTCGGCAGCACGTCTTTCTTCAGCCAGGCTGCGTACTCGACCAGCGCCTTGATCACCGCGCCATTGGATTCGGCGAATTGCTGCTTGAGCGCGGTGTCGGCGACGTCGGCGAACGCAGCCGGCACGTCGTTCTTGAAAAATTTGACCAGAGCGGGCAATTGTTCGAGCGCGATATCGGTGTAGATCTTCGGCGGACTCTTCAGATTCGCGCGCGCCGCCGCAAAAGCGGCCGGCATCTGCTTTTCGCGCGCGATCAGCAGGCGCAGCCGCTCGGACGCCGGTGCGAATTTGCGCTCCATGATCGAGAACGCGCTGTTGGTGATCCCGCCGGAGTAAATGTCCGGATTTTTCTCCCAGGGCCGGATCGTCTGCAGCGTGAGCAGGTTGCTGTGGATGTAGTTGAGCACCAGGTCGCGATCGCCGCGGGTCATTTCGTCCAGCGCTTGCGGATCGACTGCGCCGAAGCGCGCGTCGAATTTCTGCAGCGCCGCGATCTGCCGGTCGATCTGCGCGCGCGAATAGTCTTCGAGCTTGTCGTCGTACTGATGAATGCCGCTCAATGTGGCCTGAGTCGGATTGTTCGGAAAGTAGTAGCTGTCGAAAAATTCGTCCGCGAGCGTCGCGAAGGCCGGACTCGAGGCGGTTTGCGCGGACGGCTTCGATGCATCGGCAAATGCCGGCGACGCTGCGCAAAAGGCGAGCAGGGCACCGGTCAGCAGGCTCTTGTTGAACAAGTTCGACATGCACGAATCTCCGGAACGTTAAGGGTAATGGGCGACGAACAGGATACTATGCGATACGAGTCAGGCGCTGGTCACATGAAACGCCTTGCCGCGCCCGGACGATCATATGCATCGCCTGACGGCACGCCTCAATTTTGCCAGAATCCAGATCGCAAGATTTCCGCGCCCGTCATCGCCCGCGGGGTATCAGCGCGGCGTCGGACCTACCTCTTCCATGCAAACACGATGTTCATGTGCTCCTTGTCGCGACGGATTTGCCAGGGCCGCGAATAGATGACCAGATCCTTGATCAGGAAACCCGCGGTCATGGTTGCCATGGCCGCGATGCTCCAACCCCAGTTCATGAAGACGACCGTCCGGCCGATTCCGGCGCCGAGCAGGATTGCACCCGCGACGAGTCCGGTGACACCCAGCGTCGTTTCCACGCACATGCAGCTGGCCACCCTTGGCGGACTCGGCTGCGCGCGTCCACGGTTCGCCAACAGCCACAGATCGCGAACGAGGCCCTGGAGCAAAAGCAGAATCGACATTCCCGCAAGCATGGTCCCGAGATCAAGCTTGTCGGGCGAATCGAACGCCAGTAACCAGAAGCCAACTCCGACGGGCGGAATCGACATAAGCTCGATTTTCTCGGCGGTCGTCATGCTCTAGCTTCGGCGCCAGGCAGCCGAATCGACACTTCGTGCAAAATGGCGCGGGACGATCTCAATGCGCCGGTTTGAGTTTGTGTTTGTCTTCGGCGATTGCGCGCGCGGCTGCGAGCACAACCTCGGTCGGCGCGCGCACTCGATAATCCGGGTGCACATAGGAAAATTGCACGATTCCGGCGCCATCGACAACGAATACGCCCGGTACCGGCAACAAATGGTGGGTTTCTCCAGATGACTTCTCCAGGTCGACGCCGTATTTGGCGTATTGGGTCAATGTCGCTGCGTCAACCCGGTAGGCGATGCCGAATGCTTTCATGGCATTCGCCGAACTGTCGGACACGAGGGTGTAGTTCAACGAGTCCTTGTCCAGCGTCTTCTTCAATTCTTCCGGGCGGTCCGGACTGATGGCGACAGCTTGATATCCGAGGGATTGAAGATCCTTCTCGACCAGGCGCAGTTGACTCAGTTGCAGATTGCAATAGGGGCACCAGCCGCCGCGGTAAAACACCAGAATTGCCGGCTTGCCGCCGACAACCTGCTTGAGCGTCGTGGCTGTTCCGTCGATGCGCTGCAAGGAAGCATCGGGTAGCGAAGTGCCCAGGAGTATTGGCGTGATTTTCTCCGGACTGGAGGCGAAATCCGCGGCGAGCGCGTTAGCGGTCGAGAGACCCAAAACGAGAATTGCGATGCCAAACCGGACCAAAACACTTGCCATGAAGACGCTCCACGTTGAGTTCAACCTGAACCAGACCGGCGAAACTCCGAATTGCGTTCACTCGGGCGACAGCTTGTCGGCTAGCGAATTTGGTTCGAGATCGACTAACCTCACGTCAACCAGGAGGATCGCGCTTGCCCGTCACTCGTTGCTCCACGCTTGCATCCGGTCGCCTCCCCGACGAGGCAGTCGCAGCCTTCCATCGCGATGGCGTGCTTATCGTCGAAGGTTTCAAGAACAAGGCCGAATGCGAGGCCTTGCGCACGCGCGCGAACGAACTCGTGCTCGAACACGGACCCAAGGCGGCCGGCACGATCTTCTCGACCAAGCGGCCGCAGCATCAGGACAGCCAGTATTTTCTTGACTCGGCCTGTGGCATCGGCGTGTTCTTCGAGGAGGAGGCATTCGATGCGCAGGGCAAGCTCGCGTATCCGCTGCCGTTCGCGGTGAACAAGCTCGGCCACGCCATGCACGATCTCGATCAGGTGTTCTCCGACTTTTCCAAGGGCCTGGCGCTGCAGGCGATCAGCGAAAGTCTCGGCGTCGCCGATCCGCGCGTGATGCAGTCGATGTATATCTTCAAGCAGCCGGGCATCGGCGGCGAAGTGGTCTGCCACCAGGACTCGACCTATCTCTACACCGAGCCGATGTCGGTGATCGGCTACTGGTTCGCGATCGACGACGCACACACCGACAACGGCTGTCTCGGCGGTTTGCCCGGCGAACATCGCAAGGGCATGAAGAACCTGTTCCGCCGCCAGACCAACGGCCAGCTCGATGCCGAAACGGTCAACGATGCGATCGAGTGGGATATGCAGCGCCTTGAGTGGCTCGAAGTTCCAGCCGGCACGCTGATCGTGTTCAACGGCTGCTTTCCGCATCTGTCCGACGCGAATCGCTCAGCGCAGGCGCGACATGCGTATACCTTGCATGCGGTTGATGGCGCGTGTGCGTATCCGGCGGATAATTGGTTGCAGAGGCCGGATCGGCCGGCGGCGGGGTTTGTGACTTGAGCACTCGAGCAGAGCGCCTCGTACGCTCTATTTGAGCTTGCCCCTGTTTTCCGTATCCCATAACCGAGACCATTATGCGGCTCTGGCTTGCTGAGCGGTGAGCCAATTCTGTTCGTATTGCATGGGGCTGA
>JAYTQX010000030.1:0-5889 GCA_043746455.1 Pseudomonadota bacterium | reverse complement strand
ATGTTCTTGTGCGACCGGCGACCGTTGCTGCGGAGACGCCTGCTGCTGGGCATGTGCTTGTTGCGGCTGGGCGCGCTCCGGCTGAGCACGCGTCTGCTGCTGTTCATGCGCCTGTTGTGGCTGGGTACGCTCCTGTGGCTGAGCACGCTCCTGTCGCTGAGCACGCTCTTGTGGCTGAGCATGTGCTTGCTGCTCGGCACGCTGCGCTGGCTGGGCGTGCGGCTGCGAACGCTCCTGCTGGACGTGTGCCTGCTGCTCCACGTGCGCCTGCTGCTGGGTGTGCGGCAGCGGCTGCGCATACGACGGCTGCTGCTGGACATGTGCTTGCTGTTGGGCATGTGCTTGCTGTTGCGTATGCGCTTGCGTATGGACTCGCGTCGGCTGGTCCGGTGCCGGCGCTGGAGCTTGCGCATGCTGCTGCATCGGAATTTGACGCTGGGTGTTGACGCGTGAACCTTCCGTGGTGTTCTGCTGTGCGGGACGCTGTTGCGTTATGGTTTCGCGCGGCTGGTAGCGGTAATTCGTGGATCGAATCGACTGCTGTTGCGTCACATCAGGATAGCGAGTCCCGGAATACTGGCGCTGATAGATCGGCAGCGGCGCGGCGGCGGGAACGGAGTTACGGTTCCATGTGTCCCACCCGCTTCGACGCTGTTGCCAGTCACTGCCCCAATGGTCGCCCCAACGCGGCGATGCGTCGGCGTTCCAGCCGCGAAAATACGCCGGCGGCTGGCGGTAGTAGCGCACCGGAACACGCAGCAGAAACAGCGGCACGTACTCCGGTCCCACCAACTCCCATGGTCCGTTATACCAACTGCCCGCATACCAGTTGTCTTGCTCGTACACCCAGTACTGGCCGTCGTAAAAGAAGTAATTCGAATCCACCTGCGGATCGTAATAAACCGGGTAGCCCGGCACGCGGACGAGATCCGGGTACGAGCGCATGTTGATGCCGATGCTGACACCGGGCAGCCCGATGCCAACGCTGACCTGCGCATATGCCGGAACTGCCGCCCAAAGCAAGATCGACGATGCAAGAATTAGACGACGCATTTTCTGTTCTCCTGATTGGTACCCGCCATCGCAGTCGTTTGTTGAATGCGACGGCTGACCGCAGATTGCGTGCGGTCTGTTGGGGTTAGCGGAGATGTCCGCAGCTGGCAGCTTGCGCGATCGCTGCGGACCTTGTCGGTGCGCTGTCGCACGTAGCGTTGTGTCCGTTGCACGCAGTCGCATGCGCTGGCGCGACAAGCGCCACTGGGGTCGGATCGCACGTTATCGCCGCGCGCGCGGGCGACGAACTTATTTTCTGAGCGTGGTTTCCGCCGATGTCCCATCACCGATCAAAATGCCGACTGAACGCAGTCCATCGACGTGCTGGCAGACGATGCGAAAGCACGCGAGCAGCGGCCCGGCGAGCAGGATGCCGACGACGCCCCACAGCCACCCCCAGAGCAACAGCCACACGAACACCACGGTCGGATCGAGGGACAATCGACGGCCGATGAGGGTTGGCGTAATCAGTTGTCCTTCGATCGAGGCGAGCAGGAAGAACGCACCCGGGACGACGAGCGCATGTCCCAAGGTATCGAACGTCGTAAAACCCACCAGCGTGAGCGCCACTCCGGTACACACAGGCCCGACATAGGGAGCGAAGTTGAGCAGACTGGCAGCGGCGCCCCACAGCAATGGGTTGGGAACGCCCATCAAGGCGAGGACGATCGCCGTCGCCACTCCGAGTCCAAAATTGATCAGGCTGACCATCATCAGATAGCCCGACATTTCCTCTTGCACGTCGCGCGCGATCGAGACCACAACCTTTTTTTCGCGCAGCCCCGGCGCAATCTCGACCATGCGGCGCAGGAATCCGTTGCCGGAAGAGAGGAAAAAGTAGACGAGAAGCAGAACGGCGGCAATTTCGCCGAGCGCGCGCGGGGTGCTGATCGCCATGCTCGCGAGCAGACTCGGCTGCGCAGTGACGACGGTCTGCGGCGCCGATGGCTGGGTCAATTCCTCGATTTTCTTGGACGCTTCCTGCGCCTGGCGCATCGGCTCGCGAAAACTGCGCAATCGCTGCTCGATCGTCTGCATCGTCGCCGGCGCGTGTGCGATCCATTGTTGCGCCGGTTGCGCAAGGCGCATGACACCCAGCACCGCGATGGCGACCACGGCCAGGAGAGTCAGCAAACTGCCGGCAACTCTCGGCAGGCGCACCACGCGTTCGAAGAACGTCACTACGGGGGACAACAACAATGAAAGCAGGAGCGCGAGAACAATCGGAACCAGTATTTCCTGCGCGAGATAGCACACTCCAAAAGCGAGCAATACCAAAATCACCAGGACGCCGCGTTTGAGAGTGCGCAGATCGGACCGATGACGAAGTACCCGCTCCGGTATCGGCGCGGGTTCGCGCGTGGCCGGCTCGGCGGGCGCTTCGGCGTTGGGAGATGTGGTCGTGTTCACGCGGACGCCAAAGTCGATGGCAGGAATAGTGGATGCATCATCACGATCAACCTTATCAATGGTAGCGGTTCGAGTTCGCACCATTGCAGCAACCGGCGCTCGAATCAAGTTGCTCGCCGCTGACCACAGCTGCCGAGAATCATCCAGGGCCTCGGCAACGTCAACTCCACGATGCGACGCATTCGTCGCTATGTACGACAACGTACAGAATCTGGCGAACAGAAGGCGTATCCCTACGCACTGAGTGCAGCTGAGTGTGCTCAAATCATCCGCAGTGCGCGCAGGGACTCGTGCGTATATCGCGAACCTGTGCGTCCATGGCAATAAAAAAGGAGAAGGCAAATGTCGCTCGGAACCATTCTATTGATCGTGCTTGTACTCATGTTGCTCGGTGCCCTTCCCAGTTGGGGATACAGCCGCTCCTGGGGCTATCGTCCGAGCGGCGGCCTGGGGTTGGTGCTGGTTATCGTGCTGATCCTGGTGTTGATGGGACGGTTCTGAGATTCGCCCGGACCTGGTCAGAGGATGGAAATCCGCAAATCCCTCCAGGAGCCGCGCCGCGAGATCGCGGCCTCCTCGGACTCTGAGCGGTCGACATCGCCGGGAAATCCTGACCGCTCGATCGACCATCTGCACAGCCCGCGATTTTCCACGAAGTCGCTGCACGTCTTCGACGCCGAACTCGCTGCGCGTCTGGCAGCGCAACTGGTCGCCAGCGGGCTATGGTTCGAGTGCCAGCAGCTCGACCGGGCGAAATGGTACTTTGCGGTCGCCCCCACAGGTTACGCCCGTCTCATCGTTCTGTATGACGCGCTGCTCTGTTCGCGGGACGCGTGATGTCTCGCGGCGATCCGCTGCAGCAATACGCATTGCGCGAAATTTTAACCGTACGCGCGATTGAATGGACCTTTATCGAGGAAGATGTACGTGGGTAAATTCTTCACCATTTTGTTTCTTGCAGCGTGCTGGGTAATGCCGGCGTTCGCGCAAACGAGCCCCGCCGAACAGCAGAAGATCGAATATCTCATCCATGCGATCGAAACTTTGCAGAATGCGACGTTCATTCGCAATGGCAGCGAACACGACGCGCAGCACGCAGCGGATCATCTGCGCCTCAAGCTTCGCTACGCGGGCGACCGCGTCAAGACCGCAGACGACTTCATCACTTGTTGCGCGACGGCATCCTCGATGACGGGGGAGAAATACCAGATCAAATTCCAGGATGGCCGCGTTGTCGAAGCGGCGATATTTCTGCGCAATAAACTCGACGAGAACGCGGCGGAAAGCAAAGCCCGGCAATGATAGGCCTTGGTGCGGTCAGGCCGATATGAGCTGGGTTTTCAGAGCGTGGTCGAAGAGCGCGACGCGCCGATCGACGGCGGCGGCGAAGCGGCTGCACGTGTCCGCTGGCGCAAGCAGCAACGCGTCGGCCTCGCCCGACTCCGCGACGACATCCATGCCCTGCTTGTGCGCGAGGTGCATCATCGCAGCATTTTCGGTCAGACAATGCATGTACAGCACGCGCACGCCCCAGTTGCGCGCATGGGTATGCGCGCGCTGCAGCAGCGCGCCGCCAAGTCCGCGGTCGCGATGGCCGGCCAGAACCGAGGCGCCGAGTTCCGCGTGGCCATTGCCGCGCGCGAGATGCGCCGCACCCAGCAGCGTCAGATCGTCGCCGAAGACGCCGAAAACCGCGTCTTGCTCGAAATCGACATGGGACACGTAGCGGCGCACCGCCGTGTCGCTGAGAGAGCCGCCGAAACGCAACTGACGATCCTCGCTGTCCAGCAAGAGCAGATGCCTTTCGAGCGCTTCACGATGCGTCCACGACAATTCATTGACGATGACTTTCTTGTTCGCGCGCGGCGAACTCATCATGCGCGCGCCCGTGTTCAACAGCCGCTGGGTCCAGGTCGCGAGCGGGTTCTTCAGACTCATGAGCATTTCGCAAATCGTTCAGCAGGCGCCGGTTCGCGGATCGGAAACGGCGCCTCGATATGCCTGTCGCGGATTCAGCGTCCGGCGCGCGTCAATGTGAATTCGCCGACATCGATGCCGATATCCACGCCTTCTCCCTTGCCCGCCAATGCCAACGAAACCGTGCCCTTGGTCAGCACTTGCGCGGTACCGGACTTGACCAGACCCGCGTGCGCTTCGCCCTGTGCATATGAACCCAGCACGTCGTCGATCCTGTGCACGTCGGAGAACTTCCCGGTGCCATCGTCGATATGCGATTTGCCTACGGTAAGACCGCCGCCCTTCGACGCAATGGCGACGCGCATCGAGGTTCCGTCCGCACACTTCACTTCTCCGCGGCCTTCGGCATGTTTGTAGATGACCGACCAGCCACTGAGGGAAAAACGAAGTTTGCAATCGAGCTCGGCCTCCGCGGCGCGCGCGGGATTGCTGTCTAGCCCAATAACACAGATTGCGACGGATGCTGCGATGGATTTCACAAGTAAACGAGTCATGACATTTTCTCCTGGGAGTTTCGATTGAGTTATCTGATGCGGGAAGATTTCCACGATTTTCAGTGCTGCTGCCCTTGGAACAACCAGCCTGCGCTGCTTGAGCGTCACCCGTTGCTCGGGTGATGGGCCGCGTCGTTACGCGACTTCGCTGCGGCAATTGCCGAGTCATAGCTGGCTTTCGCGCTGTCCATGCACAATTTCGCTGCGGAACCTTCCTGCGCTCCGCATTGAGCCTTGGCCACACTGTCGCCTGCCTCGGCGGTGGCCTTGTCGACGTCGTACTGGGCGTCGGCAATCTTTTGCGCCGCTTCAGCGCGCGCCTTGGCGATGGCGGCATCGTTGGAGGCGGCAGCCGTCGAACTGTTCGCGTCGGTGGCGCGTGCATCGACCTGCTTATCGACGACGTCGACATTGTTCTTGGCGCTCACTTGAGCCAGCGCGGCTTGCGCATCGACGATCAATTTCTTGCCGTCGGCCTGGGCTTTGGCGACATCCCCCTGGACTTTGGCCAGGTCGGGGCTGTGGCTGCAAGCCTGCAGCAGTGCCGTCGCGGCAAGTGCGAGGAAGAGCTTGGTGCGATGGCTAATCATGAAATTCCTTGGTTCTGCTGCGCGTGAATTTTTCTTGTGAACGTGACAACGATGTTCTTTGTTCGCGTTCGCGGCGAAGCATGCTGCCGGCTGCGGACATGAGGAGAATGACGCAACGAATTGCCCTCGTCGGTGCGCTGGCAGACATAACTCCGGATCAGGCTCACGGCGACGGCAATTCTTTACAACAGGTGCGAGCGCTCGATATCCGGCACGTTGCCGGGGCCGTTCAAGCCACACGCTGGACTGGCTCCGAGCAGGCGCCATGCGCGATGCACGCGATCGGAATCGTTCGCTGCGCGGGCGAATGATGTTCATCCGTTCTGACGGCCGGGAGCGAACGCTGCCGGCAACGCGTGCCTATG
>JAYTQX010000029.1:0-5642 GCA_043746455.1 Pseudomonadota bacterium | reverse complement strand
TTCTTGTACGAGCCATACATCAGGCCGCGGAACATGTGCAGGTAGACGACGACAAAGAACATCGACGCGCCGGTCGAGTGCATGTAGCGGATCAGCCAGCCCCATTCGACGTCGCGCATGATGTATTCGACCGAATCGAACGCGGTTGCGGCGCCGACCTTGTAGAACATGGCCAGGAAGATGCCGGTCAGTATCTGGTTGACCAGCACCACCATGGCGAGAACGCCGAAGTAGTACCAGAAGTTGAAGTTCTTCGGCGCGTAATACTCGGACATGTGCTTGCGGTAGACCGGCATCAGGCCCGGGGCGCGGTCGGTGATCCAACCGCCGATGGCTGCGAATACGTTTGCCATTAGGCCGCTCCCTCCGGATTCACGCCGATCATGACGTGCGTGTCGTCGACGAACTTGTACGGCGGCACGACCAGGTTCAGTGGTGCGGGCACGCCCTGGAACACGCGGCCCGAAATGTCATAACGCGACTTGTGGCAGGGGCAGAAGAAACCGCCCTTCCATTCCGGATCGAACGGCTCGGCCTTGATCTCCGGGAAGAATTCGGGCGAGCAGCCCAAATGCGTGCAGATGCCGATCACCACCAGCCATTCCGGCTTGATCGCGCGCGCTTCGTTCTGCGCGTACTTCGGCTGCTGATCGGCTTCGGATTTCGGATCCTTGAGGCGGTTGTCGACCAGCGGCAAGGTGTCGAGCAGCGCCTTGGTGCGGTTGATGATCCACACGGGCTGACCGCGCCACTCCTTCATCAGGCGCTGACCGGGCTCGACCTTGGCGATGTCCGCCAATACCGGCGCACCGGCGTTGATTGCCCGCTGGCTCGGCTCCCACGATTTGATGAAAGGGATCAACGCGGTCGCAGCTCCCGCACCGCCGACGACCGCCGTCGTCGCAGTGAGGAACCGGCGGCGTCCCTGGTTCACGCCCTCATTCGCCATCCGGCACTCCGAAAGATACAAAAAGTCACGCGGGGATTTTGCGGCCTGCCGCAAAAATCATGTTAGTTTAACCAAGCTCCCGGCCCCAAGACAACGAAAAATATAACGGGCTTTGCGTCATCCTACGCGACGTCCCTGCCGCACGGTACTGTGTCCATCGTTATGAAAAGCCTGTTTCGCTTTCTGCAATTTGTCGCTCAATTCGTCACCCTGGGGCTGGCGTTGGCGTTTATCGTCACACTACTAGCGCCGCAATGGGTCGCCCGCATGCGCGGCGCATATCCACCGACGACGAACACCAGCGCGCTGATTCAACCAGCGTTCGGGCCGGCCGGAACGGCCGCCTCCGCTGCTGCTGCGGCGGAAGAGGAAAGTCCTGCGCCGGTCGCGGCCCGGGCCGACGAAAGCCCGACCATCACGCGCGAGCGCGCGCGCGCGGCGGACACGATCACGGCGTCCTACTCGCGCGCGGTGCAGCGCGCGGCGCCGTCCGTGGTCAGCATCACTGCGGACAAGGTGACCTCCGCGCAACGCATGCTGGTGCCGACCGATCCGCAGCTGCGCCAGGTAATCCCGCCGATTCCGTTCGGGGCGCCCTACCAGCGTGCGATCCACAGCCTCGGTTCGGGCGTGATCGTGGACAGCAACGGCTATGTGCTGACCAACAATCATGTCATCAGCGGCGCCGAGCAAATCAAGGCTGTGCTCAGCGACGGCCGCACCGCTACGGTCAAGCTCGTAGGCAGCGATGCGGAAACCGATCTGGCCGTGCTCAAGCTCGATACCTCGAACCTGCCGCCATTGCCGGTCTCCGACCAGGTGCCCGCGGTCGGCGACGTGGTGCTGGCGATCGGCAGTCCGTTCGGTTTGGGCAACACGGTCACCATGGGCATCATCAGTGCGCTCGGCCGTCAGGTGACGCCGACCTCGTACGAGGACTCCATCCAAACCGACGCGGCGATCAACGAGGGCAACTCCGGCGGCGCGCTGGTCAACGCGTTCGGCGAACTGGTCGGCATCAATTCGGGCAGATATTCACCTCCGGGCGGGGGTAACGTCGGCATCAGTTTTGCGATCCCGGTAAGCACGGCGAAACGGGTGCTCGAGCAGATCATCGACCATGGCCGCGTAGTCCGCGGCTGGATGGGTGCGTCCTACGAAAGTCTTCCGCCGCAGGCGGGCACTGCACCGACCATGCCGCGCGGCGTGGCAGTCAGTGCGATCGCGGCGGACGGGCCGGCGGCACGCGCGGGCCTCAAACCCGGCGATGTGTTGACCCAGTTCGGCGGTGAGCCGATCGTCAACCAGTTCGATCTGTACAATCGCGAATCGCGCTTTGCGCCAGGCAGCAAGGTCGAAGTCGATGCGCTGCGCGACGGCAAGGCTATGAAATTGAACGTCGTCCTCGCCGAAAAGCCGCCGCCGCAGAACGTCCCAGCCAGCGGAGGATAACCCGCCGGCTCACGCTACTGCGCGTCGCGGTAGCGCTTGCGCAAGGTGGCCACGCGTTCGACATACACCTTGGTCTCGTCGAACGGCGGTATACCATTATACTTCTGCACATTTTGTGCACCGGCATTGTAGGCCGCCGTTGCCAGACGCTCGTCGCCGTTGAACTGGTGCAGCAGCAGCGCGAGGTAATGCGCGCCGCCGCGGATATTCTGGCCGACATCGAACGGGCTGCCGACGCCCAGATCGGATGCGGTGGTCGGCATCAATTGCATCAGTCCTTGCGCGCCCTTGTCCGAAATCGCATTCGGATTGAATGCAGATTCGGCGTGGATTACCGCGCGCAGCAGCGCCGGTTCGACGCCGAACTCGGTCGCGGCCGCGCCGATTTCGTCGCGATACGCGCCGAGGTTGAGCGCGATCGTGGCGAAGTCGATCGCCGAATGCACGTTGCAGGCGTAACAGGTTGCGATATAGGTGAACAGCAATTGATACGGTCCGCCCGTCGGCCTGATGTTGGTGTACTCGGTGATGCCGTTCGCGCGCGCGACCTTGTATACCGAACCGCGGCGAACCTCGGTGGATTTGTCCACTTTTTCCGTCGGGTTCTGCGCGACCGCCAGCTTCTGCTCGACCCCGCCGACACTGATACCGCTCACCACATTCGCGAACTGCGAGGCCGGCTCGGACTTGTATTCGCTGCGCGCACTCCTGATCGCCACGGGCTTGACCGCGTCGGGCGAGACGTTCTTTTCAGCCGGCTTCGGCGCAGGCGGCTTCGGCGGATCGACGTATTCGGAAATCTTCGTGCAGCCGCTAAAGCCTGCCGGCTTGTTGGTGAACGCGGTTTGCCCGTTCGCCCCCGCGCAGCGATACACGGTGCCCGCATGGGCGCGCGAAACCAGCGCGCTGGCGCACAGTGCGAGCGCAATCAGAACAGCCGATGCGGCGGACAGCGGTTTTTTCATGTTCGAGAAGAATTCGATGGTCAAGTTTCTGACAGTCAAGGAGTTTTGCCAAGCGTTTTCACGCGATTGCGACCGCATAGGCGTACCAGACGCATGGCGTCCTGGCACGCCAAGTCTTAGAATACGCGGTTGTTTGAACGCACCAGCGCCAGAAAATTCCCTGAAGTCGACGCCTTGACCATGCCCGGTAAACTTTTCATCAAGACCCACGGCTGCCAGATGAACGAGTACGACTCGTCCAAGATGGCCGCCGTGCTCAAAGCCTCGCACGATCTGGATCTGACCCAGAACGAGGCCGAGGCCGACGTGATCCTGATCAACACGTGCTCGATCCGCGAAAAGGCGCAGGAGAAGGTGTTCTCGCAACTCGGGCGCTGGAAGGAATTGAAGCAGGTCAATCCGAACCTGGTAATCGGCGTCGGCGGCTGCGTCGCCAGCCAGGAAGGCGCCGCGATCGTAAAGCGCGCGCCCTATGTCGATCTCGTGTTCGGCCCGCAGACCCTACACCGCCTTCCGCAGATGATCGAAATGCGCAAATCGTCACAACGCGCTCAAGTGGACATCTCGTTCCCGGAAATCGAGAAATTCGATCACCTGCCCGAGCCGCGCAAGGAAGGCGTCACCGCCTTTGTGTCGATCGTGGAAGGTTGTTCGAAATACTGCTCGTTCTGCGTCGTGCCGTACACGCGCGGCGAGGAAATCAGCCGCCCGTTCGACGATGTGATCGTCGAAGTCGCGACGCTCGCCGAGCAAGGCGTGCGCGAAGTCAATCTGCTCGGCCAGAACGTCAACGCGTATCGCGGTGCCATGCACGATGGTGCCACGGCCGACCTGGCACTGCTGATCCACGCCATCGCCGAGCTCGACGGTATCGGCCGCATCCGCTTCACCACCTCGCATCCACTCGAATTCTCCGATTCGCTGATCGAGGCCTACGCCAACGTACCCAAACTCGCCAACTATCTGCATCTGCCGGTGCAGTCGGGCTCGGATCGCGTGCTCAGCGCGATGAAGCGCGGCTACACGGCGCTCGAGTTCAAGCAGAAAATCCGCAAGCTGCGCAAGGTGCGTCCGGATATTTCCGTGTCGAGCGATTTCATCGTCGGCTTCCCCGGCGAAACCGATGCCGAGTTCGAGCAGACGATGAGACTGATCGACGATATCGGCTTCGATCAGAGCTACTCCTTTGTCTACTCAAAACGCCCCGGTACGCCGGCGGCCAATCTTCCCGACGATACGCCGGATGCGGTCAAACACGAACGTCTCGTGCGCCTGCAGACCACGGTCAACGCAAATTCGAAAGCGATTTCGCAGGCAATGATCGGCAGCGTGCAGAACGTGCTCGTCGAAGGCCCGAGCAGGAAGAATCCGCGTGAGCTGACCGGCCGTAGCGAGAATATGCGCTACGTGAATTTCCCGGCGCCGGCGAGCTTGGTCGGGCCTGATCTAATCGGCACATTTATCGACGTGCAGATCACCGAGGCGATGAGCAATTCGCTGCGCGGAAGACTGGCCGCGAAAGCTGCGGCCTGATTCGTCCGATCTACTGATCTATTCCCACTTGCGCTGCTTGAACCCGCGCCACATGCCGTAGATGCTGATCGCCACCCAGCAGGTCTCGACGACGAACGCCGAGAGATTGAAATTGTAGAACAGCGACAGCACCACCGCGCCGGCGCCGAGCGCATTGAGCAATTGATACACGAACGCATTGCCGTGCAGCTTGCCCGCCTGCAGCAGAAAAAACGCGCTCAATACGACGACGACGCCAATAAGGCCAACCCAATCGTGCCATTGCATGTTTATTCTCCCATCGACTTGCACAAGCGTAATTCAGCGCACCCCTAAGCACCACGCTGGCGCAGCGCCTCGAACAGAACGACGCCGGTCGCGACCGAGACGTTCAAACTTTCCACCGCGCCGCGCATCGGAATATGCGCGAGGAAATCGCAGGCTTCGCTGGTCAGCCGGCGCATGCCCTCGCCTTCGCTGCCCATGACGATCGCCAGCGGGCCCTTGAGATCGAGCTTGTAGAAATCCTGCCCGGCTTCGCCGGCGAGGCCGACCAGCCAGACGCCGCGATCCTTCAGCGCCTTGAGCGTGCGCGCCAGATTGGTCACCGCAAAAAACGCCACGCGATCGGCGGCGCCGCTGGATGAGCGGCGCACGGTCGGCGTGATGCCGGCGGCCTTGTCCTTGGGCACGATCACTGCCGTCACGCCCGCGCCTTCCGCGCTGCGCAGACAGGCACCGAGATTGTGCGGGTCGGTCACGCC
>JAYTQX010000028.1:0-7110 GCA_043746455.1 Pseudomonadota bacterium | reverse complement strand
TCGCCGCTGGTGTACAGGCGCGCGACTTCGTATTCGTCCTTGTAGGCCATCAGCTTGAACGCGTAGCGCGCGACCGCCTCGGCCAGCGTGCTGGCGCCGGCGGCTTTCTGCTGTTCCGCGGCGCGCACCCTGGCGACGAGATTTTTATACTTTTCCGCATAGCCTGCATCCTGATAATCGGTCAGGAACGCAACACGACGCGCGATCTCTTCGTCGAGACTGCGGCTGAGTGCGGCATCGTTCATCGGCAACGCCGACTGGGCAACCGCCGCGCCCTCGTCGGTACTGGCGGCGCCGGCCGCGGCGCGCACTTTGGCCATATCGACCGCGGCGAGGCGGCCCCAGTTGAAGGCCGACTTGTTCATCTCGACGGCCGCGGCGTTGAGTTCGATCGCGCGCATAAGGGCCTGCTGCGAGACCGGCACCCAGCCTTTCTGCCAGGCGTAGCCGAGCATGAACAGATTGCTCGCGATCGAATCGCCAAGCAGCTTGTTCGCAAGATCGGTCGCGTCGACCAGTTCCGGCGCTTCGCCGTCGAGCGCGGTCTTCACCGCATCGACGATCTGCAGCGCGGGGAACTGCATATCGGGCTTCGTCGTGAACGTGCCCGGCATCGCCTCGTAGGTGTTGAGCACGACATGCGAATGCGCGGCGCGGATTTTTGACAGTGCCCAGTAGTCGTTGACCACGACCATGTCGCAGCCGAGCACGAGGTCGGCCTCGCCCGCGGCGATGCGCACGGCGTGGATATCGGCCGGTGTGTGCGCGATGCGCAGATGGCAGGTGACCGCGCCACCTTTCTGCGCGAGGCCGGTCTGATCGAGCACGGTTGCGCCCTTGCCTTCCAGGTGCGCGGCCATGCCGATCAGCGCGCCGATCGTGACCACGCCAGTGCCACCGATACCGGTGACCAGGATATTCCACGGCTGGGCGAGATCGCTGGCGAACACCGGTTGCGGCAAAGTGGAAAAATCCACTTTTCCCAAACCCTTGCGTTTCTTCAGGCCGCCGCCGTGGATCGTGACAAAACTCGGACAGAAGCCCTTGACGCAGGAAAAATCCTTGTTGCAGTTGCTCTGGTCGATCTCGCGCTTGCGTCCGTATTCGGTTGCCTTGGGCAACACCGAGACGCAGAACGATTTCTCGCCGCAGTCGCCGCAGCCTTCGCAGACCAAGGTGTTGATGAACACGCGTTTCTTCGGATCCTCGAGCTTGCCACGCTTGCGCCGGCGGCGTTTCTCGGTCGCGCAGGTCTGGTCGTAGATCAGCACGCTGACGCCTTCGACCTCGCGCAGGCGCTTGGACATGGAATCGAATTCGTCGCGCGAGACGAACTCGACGTCGCGGGGAAACAATTCACGCTTGGACCACTTCTCGATCTCGTCGCTCATCACGACGATGGTGTGCACGCCCTCGGCGCGCATCTGGTGGGCGATATCGGGCACGGTCAGCGTGCCGTCGACCGGCTGGCCGCCGGTCATCGCGACGGCGTCGTTGTAGAGGATCTTGTAGGTGATGTTGACCTTGGCCGCGATCGCCTGACGGATCGCAAGCGAACCGGAATGGAAATAGGTGCCGTCGCCGAGATTCTGGAATACGTGTTTGGTCTCGGTGAATGGCGCCTGGCCGCACCAGGTCGCGCCCTCGCCGCCCATCTGGGTGAAGGTATCGGTGCGCCGATCCATCCAGGTAACCATGTAGTGGCAGCCGATGCCGCCGAGCGCGCGCGAACCTTCCGGCACCGCGGTCGAGGTATTGTGCGGACAGCCAGGGCAGTAGTGCGCGGGGCGCGGAAAATTCGCGCGCGGCAGGGTGAGTTCCTTTTCCTTGCCTTCGATCCAGGCGACGCGCGCGCGGATCGTCTCGCTGCTGAAGAAACGCGACAGGCGCTTGGCGATCACCAGCGCGATCATCGCCGGCGTCAGTTCGCTCGTCGACGGCAGCACCCAATTGCCTTCCTCGTCGTACTTGCCGACCACACTCGGGCGCGTCGGCCAGTTGTACATCTGCTCCTTCATCTGCGATTCGAGGAAGGAACGCTTCTCCTCGACCACGATGATGTCTTCGAGACCGGTGGCGAAGTCGTGGATGCCGACCGGTTCGAGCGGCCAGGTCATGCCGATCTTGTATACGCGGATGCCGATATCCGCCGCGGCCTGTCGGTCGATGCCCAGATATTCGAGCGCCTGCAGCACGTCGAGATAGCTCTTGCCCGTGGTGACGATGCCGAGGCGTGGATGCGGCGAATCGATCACCACGCGATCGATGCGATTGGCGCGCGCGAACGCGCACGCGGCCTGCACCGCGTATTGATGCAGGCGCAGTTCCTGATTGAGCGGCGGGTCGGGCCAGCGGATATTGAGGCCGCCCAGCGGCATCGTGAAATCGGTCGGCAGCACGATATCGAGCTGATGCGGATTGACGTTCACCGACGCCGACGATTCCACAGTTTCGGCGATCGTCTTGAAACCTACCCAGCGCCCGGTGTAACGGCTCATCGCCCAGCCGAGCATGCCCATGTCCAGAATATCCTGCACGCCGGCGGGATTGAGGATCGGCATCATCGCGCTGACGAATTCGAGCTCCGAACCATGCGGAAGCGTCGACGAACGGCAAGCGTGATCGTCGGCCGCGAGCGCAAGCACGCCGCCATTTTTCGAGGTGCCCGCGGCATTGCCATGCTTGAACACATCGCCCGAACGATCCACGCCCGGTCCCTTGCCGTACCACATCGCGAACACACCGTCGTACTTCGCACCGGGGAAAAGGTTGGCCTGCTGCGTGCCCCAGACCATGGTCGCGCCGAGGTCCTCGTTGATACCGGGCTGAAATTCGATCCCTGAGGCCTTGAGGTGTTTTCCCGCCTTCCACAGCTCCAGATCGAAGCCGCCAAGGGGACTGCCACGATACCCGGAGATGAAACCGGCGGTGTTCATGCCCGCGGCTCGGTCGCGCATCTGCTGCATCAGCGGCAGACGCACCAGCGCCTGCACGCCGGAAAGATAGATGCGCCCTTGTGTACGAGTATACTTATCCTCGAGCGTGTAGCCGAGATCGAGGTTTGTTGCGGGAACCACCATAAATCACCTGCGCACGCGAAGGAAAGATGCGTATTTTAACATCGGCGTCGTGCGCGGCAGGTGGACCGCGTCTCTCCTCGCTCACAGACGTTGTGTTTTTCCGAATGTCGCAGCGTTTTTAACTACTAAGGGGGGGCTGTTAGTGTCCGTCAGCACAGGGGGCCCACTGAACAAGGATCAAGGAATGTCTTACTTGAAGATGCGGATCACCATATTGGACGCGGGAAACTTGAGAGCCATCTTTCTGCTCCTAGCGTTGCTATGCTGTACATCAAGTGGTTATGCGATGGTTGAAGTAGTTTCTGGCGTGTACTGTCAGGTTGCATCCGTGTGTACGCCTGACAGCTGTACACGCTCATATTACGGCTGCGTAGATACGAACGGTACGAGCTCTGGTTCAGGCGGAAGTGGAACAATCCCAGTTTCCGGAGGCAGCGGCACACCGACTGTCGCAGTTACTATCAATATTGATGGCCACCCTGTGCAGGTCGCCTTGGACAGGAAATCGGTGACGGACCGGTCGCTGTCGTGTAGCGATGAAGTGGACGTTGTATCGCGTTCCGCAAATGCCGTGGACGTTCTGACCCCCGGAGACCCCACCGGTCTTGGTTGGGGCGTAACGGTCAAAATGTACGGCGGCGATAGCTGGTCATTCAAGAAGCTCTGCAACACGTGTTCAGGTGTTGCTCGATGGGCTCCAACAGGCCAATGCACGTCGGGTAGAGGCAGCAGTCTTTAGTTGAGCGATAGTGTTATGCGCAGTTATAAAAATCTCATTGCATTACTCGTAATTGCAGCCGCGGGTATTGGCGGGTACATCCGATATTCCAGTTCCCCGATCGCCCCTGCGAATTTCGCAGCGGCGATGCATCCGCCAAATGTGGCTCAAACAACACTGCAGAAGCCGTTACTTCCAACGTTACAGAGCGCAAGCACTAGTAATGCTTCGAAGCAAGAGCCCGCCCTGTTGCAGGGAAAAGCGACATTTTTCGACATCGCAGCCAAGTTGCGGGAGTTTTGGCAAACGGACAACAACGCCTACAGTATGGGAATGGAGTTTGCAGCCGCATGTGGCGAAGGATCCACGATACGCAAAAGAGCGGATAGGCCAGGCCCGGCGACCGCCTCGGATCAATATTTTGTCGACTGGTGGTCTCGGTTTTGCGCAGGTAGCCGACTAAACGAGTTGGCTACTCTACAAGCGATCGATCCACCGCGTTCATTGCTGGCCAGCACGTTATACGCAGCAGGCGGCACACCCAAACCGGAAGCAGCACAGGCTGCCTTGGACGCGATCAACTCGCCAAATACCACGCCCGCAGATTTGAAACTTGCCGCCAACTACATGACGACAAGTCCGGATGTCCGTTGGGATGATGGGAATGCTGATCGTATTCGGGGAACGCCCCTTGACGAAAAACTTCCGGAGCTTCAGCGCAATGCGCTTAAATTGGTTGCATGTGATGCAACCGGTGGTTGCGGGCCTGATGAGTTCTACTCTGTGCTGGAATGCAACACTTATCGAATTTGTGCGCCAGGAGTCACCCTGCAGGGCGTTTGGTCCCAAGTGTATAGCCCGATCGAATATTCGACGATCGTAGCCATAGCGGATGGTGTTCGAGCACGTCGCCTGAGATAGGTGTCATCCATGTTTTGTTGGATCGAGGCCGGATAATCGACCGCCCGGCGGCATCGTGAAATCGGTCGGCAGCACGATATCGAGCTGATGCGGATTGACGTTCACCGACGCCGACGATTCCACCGTCTCGGCGATCGTCTTGAAGCCGACCCAGCGCCCGGTGTAGCGGCTCATCGCCCAGCCGAGCATGCCCATGTCGAGGATATCCTGCACGCCGGCGGGATTGAGGATCGGCATCATTGCGCTGACGAACTCGAGCTCCGAACCATGCGGCAGCGTGGACGAGCGGCAGGCATGATCGTCGGCCACAAGCGCGAGCACGCCGCCATTTTTCGAGGTGCCCGCAGCGTTGCCGTGCTTGAACACGTCGCCCGAGCGATCCACGCCCGGCCCCTTGCCGTACCAGATTACGCCGGGGAAGCGTGGCGCACGCTGTGCCCCAGCGCGCCTATTGTGTTTGCGCGATCAACCCGCTCAGCGAGTAGGGCGCCAGGAAGTTGCTGCCGGCGGCTGCGGGATAGTCGAGCGCAGGATCGAACGACACGCTCTGCGCGAACTCGCGCACCGTAGCAAGACAGGTTTTTTGCAGAGCTGCACTCGCGCCGACGATGCTGAACTCGAGTACGCCCTTGCGCGCGAGATGCAGCGCGTGGCAATCGAACACCGTCGTCTTCGCGCCCTCGGGCAGGCGCTCCTCGACCCAGTCGACCTCGGCACCGGTGCGCGTGGGCGGCGCAACGAAGCGCAGCAGAGTACCGCCGCTGCCGGCGAGGCGGGGTACATGCGTTTGACTGCGCGCCGCATCGAGCAACCCCTTCGCGTCGAGTTCGCCCGCGCTGGCGACGACCAGGCCTTCGTTCATCCAGCGCACGCGCACGAGCCATAGCTGCGGATCGGTCAGCGCGAGATTCAGCTCCATCACCGAGGCGACCAGACGTTTGTCGAACGGGCGGCCGAGCGCCGCGTCCAGAAGGCGCGCATCGTTGCTGTCGATCAGATGAAATCCTGCCGGGATCTCCATCGAATAGCCGGTTATCGTGCGCTCAAATCGTCCTCTATAGAACGTCACCTGCGATGCAAGGTAGCGCAACTCCTGCGGCGATGCGCGCTGCGGCACGGCATCGGCCTGCGGCGGCTCATCGGCGGCGGGTTGCGCCACGGATGACCCGGCGGCAAGACTCAGACAGAGAAACAAAGCTCGCAGATGCACCATCATGGCGACTCACTCGGTTCCGATTCCAGGCGCCATTTTACACTGACCCGGAAATCAGTGCCTGAGGACGGGTTCACGTGTGTTCAGGATTCGGTCTTGCCGCGCTCGGCAAGGATTGCATGGAACGGAACCACTGACGGAAAATCGTCGCCGGGACATATCAACTAAGCCACCGCTTCCACAACTGCGCTGGCGAACATCTGCTTGATCGCCTTGGCCGCTTCACGGCCGTCGAGCACGGCGCGCACGACGAGGTCGGCGCCGCGCCACATGTCGCCGCCGGCGAAGACTTTCGGATTGGTGGTCTGCAGCGGCAGGCGTCCGTTGCCACCGAGGACGATCTTGCCGTTCTTCTCGAACTCGATGCCGTTGGCGACCGCCCATTGTGGCGGCTCTGGTGTGAAGCCGAACGCGAGGATGACCACATCGGCATCGAGCACCTGCTCGGTGCCCGGCACGACTTCCGCGCGCGGACGGCCATCGCCGGTTTCCAGCAGACGCGTTTCGGCGACGCGCACACCGGTGACTTTGTCGCTGCCGAGAATTTCCAGCGGCTGCCGCTGGAAGATGAACTCGACGCCTTCGTCGCGGCTGTATTTCACTTCGCGGCGCGAGCCGGGCATGTTCTCCTCATCGCGACGATATACGCAGCTCACGCTTTCCGCATCGTGGCGCACCGAGGTGCGCACGCAATCCATGCTGGTGTCGCCGCCGCCGAGCACGACGACGCGCTTGCCGAGCAGTTCCGGCAGCACATCGGCCTCGGTTGCGGTGCCGAGCAGGCGGCGCATGTTGGCGATCAGAAATGGCAGCGCCGCATGCACGCCGGGCAACTGCTGGCCCGGCAGTTTGCCGTCGACGAAGCGATAGGCGCCGGTACCGATGAACACCGCATCGTAGCCTTTTACCAAATTGGAAAAATCCACATCGCGGCCGATTTCGGTGTGCAAGTGAAACTTCACGCCCATGCCTTCGAGCACGCCGCGACGCGTGCGCACGATTTCCTTGTCGAGCTTGAACGGCGGAATGCCGAATGTGAGCAGACCGCCGATTTCCTCGTAGCGGTCGAACACGTCGACGGCGATCCCGGAGCGCGCGAGCACATCGGCCGCGGCAAGACCGGCCGGGCCCGCGCCGACCACGGCTACGCGCTTGCCGCTCGGCTCGACATCGTCGAG